>NZ_JBLOUI010000011.1:0-54332 GCF_047807365.1 Peptacetobacter sp. AB800
CTCGCCTATGCTTCGCAGCATAAACCTTGCAAGTCACTATCAAGTTCATTGGTAGCTACGCCTTTTATGGACTTTCACCACAGATTAATAGCATGCCCGTCATACCAAAAAAAGAGATTAAACATTAATTATAATCTCTTCCTTATACTATTATTTATTCTTTAATTTTTATCCTTCCCTCTACAACCGAATCCAAGTGTGTATGACTAGCCAAATACTCCTCTACAACCTGGAATCCAGATGTAGCTGTACACCTAAACTCACTCTCAAAATCCTTCTTTTTAATACCAAGATTTTTTTCAAGATTTTCAAGATGATATCTCTGAATACCTATCGTATACTTCTTATCATCCTTTATCTTTTCCCCGTCTAGTTCAGCCTTTATTAATCTCTTTTCAGATTTCGACCATACAAACTCACTTCCATAAGAAACTTGATAAAATTCACTTACAATATCCACATCTAAAGCCAATTTAATCATATTAGATACAAACTTCTTAATAAGTTTTCCACTTGCCTTTGCAACAAAGATTTCGTCGTCATAAGGATAGAATTCAGTCAAATCTCCAAGTGTTACAACAGGTCCTAACCTTTGCTTTCTCAAACTTCCACTTCCTAAAAACATAATATCCACCCCTGCAATCTCTTTGTGAATATCTGCCATTAAATTTCCTGCCTCTGTTTCTCTCCTTCTCTCAGGATGTGTCAACTGTCTATTCAATCTGGTTATTATTTTCCCGTATTTTTTATCAACCTCGTATTTATATGTCATTATTAAATCTTCCAATTCCTCATCTCTAGGACAGTACTCGTCTTTTATAGGAATTGTATTCCATTTATATGAAGCTATTTTATTTTTTTTAGTATCTATTATTAAATCAAATCTACCAATCTGAGAAGTTCCTATCCCAGCTTGTACAATTGGGATTCCATTTACTACCTCAGGTTCATCTAAAAATGTGTGTGTATGTCCCCCTATAATCATATTTATTCCCCATTCAGGCTTTAGTTTAGAGGCCAAAACTCTATCCTCTTCAAAACCAATATGAGTTAAAAGTACAGTTAAATCCACATCATCGGGCTTGTATGCATTACAAACCTTACCAACTTCATCTACAGCATCATTTATATCTATAAATGGTCCTATCATACTTTCTAACTTTGTCCTTGCAAGAACCATCTCTGTAATCAAACCGATAAACATTATCTTCATTCCGTTTATCTTTATTATCTTATATGGTCTAAATAATCTATTCCCATTTGTTGCAATATACATATTTGCATTTATAATGGGGAATGTAGCACATTTTTCAATGAATAAAAGATGTGCAATTCCGTAATCGACCTCGTGGTTACCTATAGTAGCCACATCTGGTCCTAGTAAATTCATTATTTCTATTGTTGAAATTCCTTTATATTCGCTATCTATAACAGAGCCTCTAAACATATCACCTGATATTGCGTATATAACATTCTGCTCTTCATTTCTTACCTTGTTTATATATCCAGAAAGCATCGAAACCCCACCGACAAGATCTTTATTTATCTTTTCAGCTAAAAAATCTCCATGCAAATCATTTGAATGTAGTAGTGTTAAATTCTTATATCTTTCCTTTGTTTTATCCTTCTTTTTTCCCATTTTTTATCTCTCCTATTTTTATCCGTCTTTTCATATTAACAAAACTACAATAAGAGAATATTAAATCTATATTATAAATAAATTAAAAATGGCTACTGCATAAATACATGCAATAGCCATTTTTGTATTCCTATTTTTAATTTTTTAATTTCATTTCTAATCCAACTCTCTCTTCCCAGCTAGAGAATATCTTCTTGATTATAGCTGGTCCTTTTTTAGAAATAAACACAAGCTGAGAGTTTCCTTTATCACTGCAAGGTTTATAATCTATCTTCTTCCCTACAACATCTACCTGATTCCAACCTTCTCCTTTAAGATTGAAAAATCCCTTCATTCTATAAACATCATCTGTCATATCTTCAAGGAATGCTGTTAATTTTTCCTTTTCTATTTCTCCTTCAAAGTTTAAAAATAGCGTCTTTGGTTTAGTTTCTACAGAGTTTGTGGACTCTTCGGCTTCAGCCCATTTGTACTGAACTAAGTCTTCATCTAAGAAAGAATAGTCCATAACACCATTTACACTTTTTTCTACTCTACAAATAGGATTTATCTCTTTTATCTTATTAAGTACTTTTTCAAATCCTTCATCTCCTGTAACATCGCTCTTTGTTATTATAGCCATATTGCAGTGTTTTATCTGTCTTTCAACTGCCTCATCTTCTTCTAGCTGATTTTCAAAGTTTATTGCATCTGCTAGACAAATAGCTCCCTTAAACTCGTACTTATCTCCAGCTATAACTGTCACAGCCTTTAATATCTCATCCAAATTAGATGGGTCCCCTATACCAGAGCTCTCAACAAAAAGATACTCAAAATCTTTTTCTGCCATATCTGCAAGCGCCTGAACAAAGTTTAATTTAAGACAAGAGCAGAATATAGAGCCTCTATTTAGTTCCACCATCTGTATATCGTCATTTCTTAAAATTTCACCGTCTATACTTATCTTTCCAATTTCATTCTGTATAACTCCAATTTTTTTATTATCTAATCTCTTCAACATCTCAAGAAGAAGAGTTGTTTTTCCTGAACCTAAAAATCCTGTAAGTAAATATAACTTAGTTTTCATAATCTCACCTCATATATTGATAATTATCGATATTTAGATTATACCTTTTATATCGATATTCGTCAATATGTAAAATATTCCTCTTACATATACATTTAATACCTCTAAGCGTATTTCTATAGACGTTAAAAACTCTTTCGTTTATCATTAACTTAAAGATAAACAATCTTTATTGATTCAAAGATACATCTTTAATCTGATAATAGCTATTAACATCGAGGTGAATAAATTGAAAGTTACATTAAATCATATTGAAGAAGAAAAACAAGAAAATGCAGTTTTAAATTTACATAAATCTAATCGACACTCAGATGAAATTATATCTTACTTGGAAAAGGAAAATTTTAGAACAGAAAATATAGCCTGCACTGTAGACGGTAAACTTCACTATGTTCCTTTCTTTGAGATAATCTTTATCGAAAGTTCGTCAAATATACAGATTTTGCACACTCAAAATAATTCGTACAAATGTAGTAAAAGACTTTACGAGCTAGAAAAAATACTTCCAACATATTTTTTAAGAATATCTAAGTCTAGTATTTTAAATTTGAGATGTGTTTCGGTGTATAAACCCGCTGCAAGTGGACTTATGAAAGCTGAGCTAATAAACGGACAGGAAGTGTATATATCTAGAAATTATGTAAAAAAACTAAAAGAAGTTTTGACTGGAGGGAAATAATATGACAAGTAGTATAAATTTAATAAAACAAAATTACAAAGAATACTTTAAAAATGCTGTGATACAAGGTTCTTTTTTAGGATTTGCTATATTCTCAGTTTATATGGTGTCCGTTTTTTTAACACACAATGAGAGCACACTTGCCTCACAAAACCTAGCACCTATAATGTTGGCATCTTCTATATTAATAGGATTTTTTACTATATTATTTAGAGAATTAAATCAAGATTTAAGATCCACTTCCCATGTATTAAATGGTATAACTGGAGTTTACTGGATTATGATGATATGTGTAATAATATCTGCTGTATCAATTTTAATCCCATTTATATTTAAACTATTTATAAATTCTGCTGTTTTAACAATCTTAGTTATGTGGTTTTTAGAGTATTTATACCTAAAAAATATATCAAATAGCTTAAACTCATCAATTTCTGCTAAGAAAAACAAAACTTTGTATATTGAAATAGATAAAAGAATTGAAACAATGGAAGAATTTTTCGAGGAATTAAATAAATACTGCTCTCAGTTTGAAAATGTTGAGTACATATCTATGGATTTACCAGCTTTAATAAGAATTGACGGTGTCTTATACGAAGCCGATATAGTAGAATACTACAGTGTAGTTGGAACTCCTATAACAGCAATATCAATAAAAACAGTTTAGTGATTGAAAACTACTTACTATAAAAATTCAAACTAAATAAAAAAGTAAAGGGATAAGATTAATAGCCATTTTCTCGCTAATACTCTTATCCCTTATATTTTTATATGAAATTTAGCTCTATATTATAATCAAATTAATTATATTAATGATTTGTATAGTTCTTTTATTTCTTCTACTGATGTTGGTCTTGGATTTCCTGGGCAGCAAGCATCTGCAAATGCACTTTCACTTAAGAAATCTAAGTCTTCTTCTTTAACTATATCTTTTAGGTCTGCTGGTATACCAACTCTTTCACTTAAACCTTTAACTGCATCAACAGCTGCTTTACGGTATTCTTCAGGAGTCATGTTTTCTGTTCCTTCAACACCCATAGCTTTTGCTATATCTCTATATTTTTCTCCTGTGTATTCTGCATTGTATTCCATTACTGTTGGAAGTATTATCGCATTAGCTACACCATGAGGAGTATCGTATAAAGCTCCTAGAGGATGAGCCATTGAGTGAACTATTCCTAAACCAACGTTAGAGAATCCCATACCTGCTATATACTGACCTAAAGCCATACCTTCACGACCAGCGTCTTCGTTGTTGCAAGCTGCTTCTAGTGAATTTGCTATTATTTCTATAGCTTTTATGTGGAACATATCACTCATTTCCCAAGCACCTGGAGTTATATATCCTTCTATTGCATGAGTTAAAGCATCCATACCAGTTGCTGCTGTAAGTCCTTTTGGCATACTAGACATCATATCAGGATCTACAAATGCTACTACTGGTATATCTTTAGGGTCTACACAAACCATTTTACGGTCTTTGTTTTCATCAGTTATTACATAGTTTATTGTTACTTCTGCTGCTGTACCTGCAGTAGTTGGAACTGCGAATATTGGAACAGCTTTTTTAGTAGTTCCTGCAACACCTTCTAATGATACAACATCTTCAAAATCAGGGTTTGCTATTATTATACCTACAGCTTTAGCAGTATCTATACTACTTCCTCCACCTATAGCTATTATGTAGTCGGCTCCACTATTTTTGTAAGCTTCAACACCAGCTTTAACATTAGCTATTGTAGGGTTTGCTTTTATATCTGAATAAACTTCATATGCTAAGTTAGCTTCATCTAATAAATCTATAACCTTTGTAGACACATTGAATTTTAATAAATCAGGGTCAGTACATACAAAAGCTTTTTTAAATCCTCTTGCTTTTGTTTCTGTTACGATTTCTTTTATTGCTCCTTTTCCATGATAAGAAGTTTCATTTAATACTATACGATTTGCCATTTTTCATATCTCCTTTTTATTGATAATTTACTTATACTTGTAAATCTTTATTTACATATTTATCTTTGTCTATATTATAACAATATAAAACATCTAAAAGGAAGTTACAAAAATAACAATCTGTCACTAAATTAAATTTAATTCTTCAAATAACAGTGATAATTTATATGGCATAGCAGCTATTAAATTAGCTACAACTGTGCTAACTTCAGATTTACAACCGCCTAACACCCATTCCGCTGTCATATACACAGAACCTTGGCAGTACATCTTCAATAAAAAATCCATTTCATCGCTTATTTTTTCGCCATTTTTAGATTCAATCATATTCTTATAAAAAGCATAAATTAACTCAAAATCGTGTTCACGCATATTATTTTGATTATCCATCTTAAAAGCCTTGTTAAATAATACACGTTCCTCTTTTATATAATCTAACTTTCTATTTAATGCATCGTTCAAACTTACACCTTTTCCCATGTGCTTAAATGAATTTTCTAGTATTACATCTATTGACCAATTTATTAAATCTTCTTTATCCCTAAAGTGACGATAAAATGTCTGCCTAGATACCCCTGTTTCATTACATATATCACTGACACTTATGTCACTTATCTTTTTCTTTGTTAAACATCTCTTTAAACCGTCGGAAAGATCTTCTTTCACATATTTCACTAGATTCCACCCCTGCCTTTTATCTTTAAATTTTATAATAGGATAACTATATTTCTATTATAAACAATTACGGCAAGATTATAAATACTGATAATAGAATCCATGTTGTGTGCAGTACCACATTAATTTTCCATGGCCTCTTCTCTGAATTCTAGTCTGAAGATTCCACTCCGGATACTGTTTGATTAGCTCTATCTTATCTCCTTTTGCAAATGCAATAAATGATATATAGTGTTCCTTTGTCATTGGATGTTCACTAGAGATATACCAATCATTTTCAATCTGCTCTACATTTAATTTTTCTGTTTCATCAGCTTTTTTAGCCTCTAAAGCTTCTAATTTTTTACCACAACAAGAAATCTCTGCATTTCCTGTGCACACAGTTACATTCCCACAAACTGGGCAAACATAGTATTTTGAATTTTTCATATTACCTCCTATAAAGTCGTTTATTTCAATATTTCCTCTTAATATATTTTCAATATTAACACCTAATATTTTTGAAAGCTCTGTTAAAAAAGATATGTCTGGACACCCAAGTCCTCTCTCCCATTTTGAAATCGTCTTATCACTTATCATAAGCTTTTCAGCAAGTTCTTTCTGAGTCATACCTTTTTCTTTTCTACAATCTTTTATAACTTTTCCAATTTTTTCTGCATCCATATTTCTATTCCTCCTACAAATATATTAATAGGAAAATAAACATAATTCAATAAACGCTCCGTAGAGTTTGAAAAACTCTTATTACTTTCTCTTCTAGCTATACAAATTTATTTATTTTTTTAACTACTCTACTATAAATCCATCTGTGCTTATAGTTACAACCTGCCATGGAATAAATTTTCCACTGTTTTTCATCGCTGTAACAGCAGCTCTTTCTATTCCTTTACAACAAGGAACTTCCATCTTAACTATTTTTACACTTTTTATATCGTTGTTCTTTATTATCTCAGTAAGTTTTTCTGAATAATCCCCCTCATCTAACTTAGGACATCCTATTAATGTAACATGCCCTTTGATAAAATCTTCGTGGAATTTTGCATAGGCATAAGCTGTACAATCAGCTGCTATAAGCAATTTTGCTCCATTGAAATACGGTGCATTTATTGGTGCTAATTTTATCTGTACTGGCCACTGAGATAAACAACTTACTGCTTCTTTTAGCATCTCTTTTTTTCTGCCAAGCTCTATCTTATGTGCGTTATTTTCTCTTTTTATTTCCCTACTCTGGCTTCCAGGACATCCACAAGGTAATTTTTCTTTCTGTTTTTTCATCTCTTCCATTCTCTTTTTAACTGCTACCTCGTCGTATGCAGCCGCTTCTCTTTCTTCAAAACTTATCGCTCCCGTTGGGCAAACTGGCAGACAATCACCTAAACCGTCACAATAATCATCTCTTAAAAGTTTTGCCTTTCCGTCAATCATTCCAATTGCGCCCTCATGACATGCATCTGCACAAAGTCCACATCCATTACATTTTTCTTCGTTTATATTTATTATTCTTCTTATCATACTTAATCCTCCAAATTTTTATACTATAATCTTTAATTTACTTGATTTTACATGTATATTATATTAAAATTTATTCAACAGTTATGTTGTTTTTACAACATTTTATAAATATTATATACTCTGAAAGGAATTAACCTTATGAACACAATAACTACCCTTGATATAAATGCTATAAAAAATTCAATTATCTTCAAAGATATAGCCGAAAAAGATATTCTTCCCATGCTTGGATGTCTTTCTCCAACAAAAAAATCATATAAAAAAGGCTCTTATATATTAAATCAAGGAGAGTACATCGACTTTGTTTGTCTAATTATCTCTGGATCTGTAAGGATAGAAAACATAGATATTTGGGGAAATAGAAAAATAATGTCTGAACTGACTAAAAGCGATATATTTGCCGAGAGTTACGCTTGTGTTACCAACGAACCTCTTATGGTTGATGCTATAGCCTCATCAGATTGTGTAATTCTGACTATGAACATGAACAAGGTCATGACTACATGTCCCTCATCTTGCAACTTCCATAATAAATTAATAAAAAATATGCTTTCTGTTTTTGCAATGAAAAATATCGCATTCACTAGAAAAATAGAGCATATCACTCAAAAGAATACTAGAGAAAAAGTACTCTCTTATCTAAATTACATGTCCTCAAAGTTTGGATCTAATTCTTTTGAAATTCCATTTAATCGTCAGCAACTTGCAGACTACTTATCTGTAGAAAGAAGTGCACTATCATCAGAATTATCTAAAATGCAAACAGATGGATTAATATCTTATAGAAAAAATAAATTCACTTTGCACATAAAAAGAGAGCAGTAAAATTCTGCTCCCTTTTTATATCTATTTTATTAATTTTTCTATATCTTCTTCAACTGTTCCTATTCCTGCAATTCCAAAGTTTTCAACCAAGAACTTAGCAGTATTTTCTGATAAGAATGCTGGTAATGTTGGTCCTAAGTGTATATTTTTTACTCCAAGATATAGTAATGAAAGTAATACTATTACAGCCTTTTGTTCATACCAAGCTATATTATAAACTATTGGAAGTTCATTTATATCATCTAAACCAAATACTTCCTGTAGTTTCATAGCTATAACTGCTAAAGAATATGAATCGTTGCACTGACCTGCATCTAGCACTCTAGGGATTCCATCTATATCACCTAAGTTTAGCTTGTTGTATCTATACTTAGCACATCCAGCAGTTAAAATCACAGTATCTTCAGGTAGAGATTTTGCGAATTCTGTGTAATAGTTTCTTCCTTTCTGTCTTCCGTCACATCCTGCCATAACAACGAATTTTTTAATTGCTCCTGATTTAACAGCATCGACAATCTTATCTGCAAGTGCAATTACCTGATTATGTGCAAAACCACCAACTATTTCCCCAGTTTCTATTTCTTTTGGAGAATTACATCTTTTAGCATGTTCTATTATTTCACTAAAATCTTTTTCTTCTCCATATCCGCCTTCTATATGTTTACATCCTTCAAAACCTACTGCACCTGTTGTATATACTCTATCTTTATAACTTTCACTCGGTGGCACTAGACAATTTGTTGTAAGAAGTATTGGACCGTTGAATGATTCAAATTCTTCTTTCTGTTTCCACCAAGCATTTCCATAATTTCCAACAAAGTGATCATACTTTTTAAACTCTGGATAATAATTTGCTGGCAACATTTCTGAATGAGTATAAACATCTACCCCTGTTCCTTCAGTCTGTTTTAAAAGCTGCTCCATATCTTTTAAATCATGTCCAGATACTAATATCGCTGGATTATTTCTAACACCTATATTAACCTTTGTTATCTCAGGATTTCCGTAAGATGTAGTATTGGCATTGTCTAGAAGTGCCATTGAATCTACTCCAAACTTACCTGTTTCCATAGTTAAATCTATTAAATCCTGTAAAGTTAAGTTATCATCTGTTGTAGCTGTAAGTGCCTTCTGTAGAAATGCGTCTATTTCACTATTTTCAAAGCCTAAAACACCTGCATGTTTTAAATACGCAGCCATACCTTTTAATCCGTATATTATAAGCTCTCTAAGGCTTCTAATATCTCCGTTTTCCGTATCTAAAACTCCGACATTCTCTGATTTTTCTCTTAGCTCAGCCTCATCTTTTGAATAATAAACTGCATACTCTGAAAGTACACTTCTATCGTCTAATTTAGATATAAGTTCTTCTTTTATATCCATGATTGCTTTGATTTTGTTTAATATAACTTTGTCGTCAAAGTTTGCATTTGTTATCGTTGTAAATAACGCATCCCTTATAATTCTATTTACCTCTACATCAACTTCCTTATTTTCTTTTCTAAGATTTGTAGTAACCTCAGAAATTCCCTTTGTTGTATATATAAGTAAATCTTGAAGATTTGCAGTAGCTGCCTTCTTTCCACAAACTCCATTTATAGTACATCCTGAACATCCAGCAGTTTCTTGACACTGGAAGCAAAACATTTTATTCATAATCTATTCCTCCTCTGTATTGAATGTACTCTTATCTTACATCAATAAGGAAGTTAGTTATGTTGTTTTTACAACATTTTTGATTTTTATTATTTAATAATTCAATTTTGTAAGTACTGAAAATCCATAATCGTATTCTAAAACAGTAATTTTAGCGTTTTCTATTTTAAAGTTCCAATGATTTTCCAACTTCCCACAAAGCATATAAGAAAGTATATTTCTGATACTTCCACCATGTGCACAAATTATAGCTGTGCTATCCTCTTCCATATCTTCCAAAATATGTTCTACTGCTCTTTTATTTTTTTCATAAGCTTCAATAGCATTTTCTCCATTTGGATATCTATAATCAAAGCCTTCAGTACAAAGCTTATCGTACTCTTTTGGATACTCATTTTTTATCCATTCAAAAGTTTTTCCTTCAAAATCACCAAAATCTATTTCTCCAAGATTCTTAATTTTTATAATCTCTAAATTCTCTATATCGGCTATATCTTTAACTGTTTCTTCTGTTCTCTTGGAATTTGAAACATATACTTTTGAAAATTTCCAATTACCTTCTTGTTTTAATTTTTCTATTTTATCTTTTAAGCAAACAATCTTCAACCTTCCTTTTTCACTTATATCTGTTTCCATACTTCCACAAAGTAGTCCATTCTCGTTGGATATAGTGGATGCGTGTCTAATTAAAATCAATCTCTTCATAACTCACCTTTCATAATAGCTCATCATTTTTATTTATTTTATATAAATAGTATCTTTATACTAATTTTCTATATATAATAATAAAAAAAGCAAGTATAATAACTACTAGTTTGCAACACTTGGAGGCGCCAACCACTTTGTGGTTATGATTAGGCGTCGGAACTGTGGCACAAATAGTAGTTATTATCTTGCTTTTGCTTATTTTATTAATATCTCTAGAAAAGAAGTACTGCTGTAAAATACACAACTAGTATAAATACAACTTCTGCTACTTCTATTCCGCATCCTAGTACATCGCCAGTTATTCCACCTATCTTCTTATTAGAACTTCTCTTAATTAGAAGCATTGCAATAGCTGCAACAACTATACCTATACATATACATCCCATAGGTGCATACATACCAGCTACACTCATTCCATTTATTATATATAAAAATCCTGCTGATAGAATTAAAGTGTATACTAAACCAACTATAATCATTGGCATTGTAGCTTTTCCAATAAATACATTTCCCATTCCGTTTTCTCTAGGGCTTTCAGTCTTTCTAGCAAGTAGAATGACAACTAATCTTGAAACCATTGGCATTATCGCTATCATATAAGACATTCCCCGGTTTAAGAATGTAACGATAACACCTATTTTTATAAGTATTGTAAACATAATTGCAAGTAGAGAGTTTGTTCCAAGTCTAGAATCCTTCATTATTTCTAACATTCTATCCTTATCTCTATTGCTGAAAAATGCATCTGCTGTATCTCCAAGCCCATCTATATGAAGTCCTCCTGTTAGGAACACCTCTGTAAATACAGCTATTATAGCTATTACAAGGGCATCACTTGGAAACATTATTCCAACTAGAAGACTTACAAGATAAGTTATTATCCCTATTATAAATCCAACTAGTGGAAAATAATACATCCCTTTGTGGAATTCTTCATCGAATTCTCCACCAGTTTTAACAGGTATTCTGGTCAAGAACCCTAAAGTCCCTAAAAATCTTTTCATCTTTATCCCAACCTTTCAAATTTCGTTTGTGAATAAGTCTAACATCTCAACCTTTACTTTATCTTAACAGGGATGCCGCTAATTACTAAATACACATCATCACTGTTAGATGCTACATATTGATTAATTTTTCCTGCAGTATTTGCGTATATTCTGCTAAGTTTATTGGCTGGAACTACACCCATTCCAATTTCATTAGTTACGAATACAAAGTATAGGTCTGTATTTCGTATTTCTTCAATTAGCTTTTCAAACTGGTTGAATATATACTCATCCATCTTTTCTAATTCTTCATTTGAAAGATCTTGTGGATTCATATCATATTTGAACATTAAATTATTTACCATAAGTGTTATACAATCAAGCATAACTGTATCACATTCTTCTGATACCTTTTTTATTATTTCGAATACATCCTCGTAAATTTCGTAGGTTGTCCAATTAGATGGTCTTCTTTCTTTATGTAGTCTCACCTTTTCTTTCATCTCATCGTCAAATGGAATCGATGTAGCTATATATCCAGTTTTATCATTTCTTTCAATACATAAAGATTCTGCAAAAGCACTTTTGCCAGATTTTGCTCCACCTGTTACAAAAACTATATTACTCATCTAAATTTTCATCCCTACTTCCTCAAAAGTAGCCATATTGTTATATGCGTATACAGATGCATCTATAACATTGAAAGCTAATGCTGCTCCACTTCCTTCACCTAATCTCATATTCATATTTAATATAGGATTAAGTTTTAAAAGTTCAAGTGCTGCATCACTTCCTGGCTCATCTGATTTATGAGAAGCTATTAGATAATCTCTAGTGCCTGGATTTATTTTATATGCTATAAGTGCAGCTGCATAAGATATATATCCATCTATAACTACTGGAATTCTATTTGCAGCACATCCCATTATTACACCAGTCATAGCCCCTATTTCAAATCCACCTATTTTTTCAAGCACTTCTATACCATCTGTAGGGTTAGGGTTATTAAGCTCTATAGCCTTTCCTATAACCTGTGCTTTATGTTTTATTTTGTCAGCAGATAGACCAGAACCACTTCCTGTTATTTCTTCTGGAAGTTTGCCTGTCATTACAGAAATTATAGCTGTACTTGGAGTAGTATTTGCTATTCCCATTTCACCAATTCCAATTATTCTATAATCTTTAACTATACACTCTTCAGCTATTTCTATACCTATTTCTATAGACTCTACAGCTTCTTCTCTAGTCATGGCTGGTCCTTTTGCCATATTAGATGTTCCTTTTCTAATCTTTCTATCTATTACCCCTTCAAGTGGCTCATCACAGTTAATACCTACATCTACAGCAACCATATCAGCTCCTGCATATCTAGAAAGCGCACCTACTCCGCATAGTCCTTTTGCAAAGTTAGGGAACTGTATCTTTGTAATTTCCTGTGAATTAGGCGCAACACCTTCTTCATACACACCGTGGTCTGCACCAAAAGCTATTATTGCTTTTTTAGGTATATCAAATTTTTCTGTTTCATATATACCTGCCATCTGTACACAAATGTCCTCAACCCTTCCTAGACTTCCTTTTGGATGAATAAGATTATTCCATCTATCCTGGGCTGCATCCATACTCCTCTTATTAAGAGGATAAATATTCCTTGAAATACTGCTCAGTAAATTCATTTTCTCCACCTCTAAAATAATTATTCTATATATTTTTATTAATAATATATCTTTATTGATATATACTTATTATACCCAATAAATCAAAGAACTGCCACGCATTAATATGCCGACAGTTCTTTTTTTATTTAGTAGCTATATACTTTTTTAAAAGCTCTAGTAACTCTTTCCTGTCTACCTCAGAGCTATTTTTATTTTGTTTCTTTTTATAATCCTCGAAATACACAATCTTATTCTCAGACTCTTTCATAAGATCACTTCCCATTTCAACTTAGATTAATAATTTTGGATACTTTCTCATTATTTTTTCAGAATAAATCATTCTGCATCGCATTTTATCCCTCTATAGTTGATATTCTATATATTTGAGAAATAACCTTCTATTTTCTCAATCATTTTAAAATTTATTTTTTATAATGATTTTTTTATTTTCCGTTTTCTATGTAATCGATAGCTCTCTGAAGCTGTTTTTCTGTATCTTTTTCTTCTATTGTAGGTTTTATACCTTTTTTATGTATAGTTTTTCCGTCTGGAGTAAAGTACTGCTCAGTAGTTAATTTATATCCTGAACCATCTTTTAAACTTATAACAGACTGTACTATACCTTTTCCAAATGTTTTTGTTCCTACAGATATACCTACTTTATTTCCTAATATTGCACCAGTTAAAATTTCTGCTGATGATGCTGTATTTCCATTAGTCAATAATACGATTGGTAAGCCTAATTTTTTAGCATCAGATTTTTGAGTTTCTTTATTTCCATCTCTATCCTCAGTATATACTATAGTTCCTTCACCTATTAAAGTATCAGCAACTTCACAGCATTTATCAACTAATCCACCACCATTATCTCTTAAATCGATAATTAATGCTTTCATATGCTGCTTTTTAAGTTTATTTAATTCTTTATTGAAGTCTTCTGGAGTTTTTTCTACAAATGTAGATAATTCTATGTATCCTATTTTATTTTCAAGCATTTTTCCACTTACGCTAGGCTCAGAAACTTCTGCTCTTTTTATCTTAAATGTTTTTATTTCTCCATCTCTTTTTACAGATACATTTACATAAGTATCCTTTTTGCCCTTCATTATAGATACTGCTTTGTCCACAGTATCGTAAGTAACATTAAGGTCATCTACTTTATAAAGTATATCTCCTGCTCTTATTCCTGATTTATATGCAGGACCTGTTTCCCAAGCCTTAGCTATTGTTACAACTCCATTTTCTGGGTTAGATAGTATAGTTACACCTATACCAACAAAGCTTCCTGTAGATGAATCCATTACGCTCTGCATTTCTTCTTCTGTAAAATATCCTGAATAAAGGTCGCCAGTTCCCATAAATAATCCTTTCATAGCACCATCTATAAGGTCTTGCTCCTTAACA
Source organism: Peptacetobacter sp. AB800 (assembly GCF_047807365.1). Lineage (NCBI taxonomy): Bacteria > Bacillati > Bacillota > Clostridia > Peptostreptococcales > Peptostreptococcaceae > Peptacetobacter > Peptacetobacter sp. AB800. The sequence continues at coordinate 14,762 of NZ_JBLOUI010000011.1, forward strand.
TCCTTGTAGTATGTTTTCTTTATCATCTCTTCCATAGCTATAAGTTTATTAAACTTTTGATATTTGTTATAATCACTCTTTGGAATTACAGCTACTAGCCCTAATCCAACTTCCCCAACAAGTGTAGCTGCTACTGTAATAATAACAGTTAAAATTACAGTTATTATAGTCTTTTTATTAAATTTAGACTTCACCCTTAACATCCCTTTCAAATAAATTTTTAAATAATTTCTACGTGTGTATAATACTATTTTTTAACCAACTATACCCTATTATTGACAATATCGATTTTGTTATCTATATTATTTTTTGAATAGATTTTTTATTAAATAGTCAATATACAATAAATTAATTTTACCATATATTATAGAATTTTTTATGAAATATTTTTATTTTAGAAAGGATGTGAATATTATTTCTTCTTTAGATTTAATTAATTCAATCAAATCTTCAAATACAAAGAATTCTTTAAGAAAAGCTGTTCTATCTTTTAGAAATTCTCTAGATAAAAGCTCTGTTCTTTCAATGTCCGATGATATTTTTAGACAATTTTTATCTATTGAAAATATACAAGACTCTTCAAAATTTATGTTATATGTAGATTTTAGAAATGAGGTTGCAACAAGAGAGATTATTTTGAAACTTTTAAATTTAGGTAAGGAAGTATATCTTCCTGTAACTTTAAAAGAAGAAAAGAAACTTATACCTAAAAGGATTTTTTCATTAGATGATTTAGTTTCTGGAGCTTATGGTATTTTAGAGCCTCATTTAGATGCCCCGACAATTAATCCATCACTTTTGGATGTTGTCGTAGTTCCTGGTTCTGTATTTGATAGAAGTGGATATAGGACTGGATATGGTGGTGGATATTATGATAGATTTTTAGAGAATACAGATGCAATAAGAGTTGGAGTGTGTTTTGATTTTCAGCTTGTAGATGATGTTTTTCCAGAGGAACACGATAAAAGAATGGATTTTATTATAACCGAAAAAAATTTTTTAAATTTTTAATAAAAAAATAGCTGTTGCAAAATTTGCAACAGCATTTTTTCATACATTATTTATCTCCGTAAAGAGATTTTATTATATCGTATCTACAAATAATTCCCTTAATCTTTCCATCATCATCTACAACTGGAACTCTATTTATAGACTTCTTAATCATAACATTTGCTACATCGTCAAACTTATCATCTTCATGAACAGTCACTATATCTTCTGTCATAAGATCTTCTACTTTATATGCAGCAATTCTCTTTAAATCTTTTTCAAGATTTTTCATATCGTCAAGGAATATTAATCCCTGTAGGAAATTTATTACCCGAGGTGGTTCTATATATTTTTCCTTTTTAAGTATGTCTGTCTCAGAAATTATGCCTATAACTTTATTATCTTCATCGACAACTGGAAGTCCACCTATCTTATCCTGAATAAGCATTTTTGCTACATCAGATACTGTATCGTCTTTTTTTACTGTCTTAACATCAACTGTCATTATTTCTTTCGCTTTTAAATCATTCATCATACTTCTTCACTCCTTGTTATAGCCATAGCATTCGCAACAGCATATTCTCTGCAATGTGATAGTGTTACTTTTATTTCACAGATATTATTATCTGAACAGAGCTTTTTAAAATTTCCATGTGCGATTACATAAGGTCTGCCTTTTTCATCCCTCAATACTTCTATATCATTGAAGTTAAATCCTCTTATACCTGTACCAACTGCCTTACTTATCGCCTCTTTTGCTGAGAATGTAGCAGCTACACTTTCCCGCTTCATTCCTCTGCTTTTAAAGTATTCTATTTCTTTATCAGTAAAAATTCTTTTTAAGAATCTGTCACTTTCAATACTCTTCTTTATTCTACTTATTTCTATTATGTCTGTTCCTATTCCAAATATTTCCATAATGTTCCTACTTTTTGCTTTTTAAATTTTTTAATATATAATTATTTCTATAATATAATTATACTACAAAAGTTAAATATATCCTTTATTTCTATAAAATTATTTAAATATTTTTATTTTTCTTTATTTTTAATGATACAATATTTTTAAATAATAAAAAAACAGGACATCCCTCTTACTAGATGTCCTGCTTTCATAATTTTATCTTTTATAATTTTATAAGGTTGGTTAACTTTTATGATATTGGCGATATCATTTTACTACATTACTTTTAATTTAAATTATTTACACTTCTTTTTGGAATTTATCTTTTTCTAAATTACTACTAAATCAATCACTAACTATTTATTATTTTACTAGTCTACTTGTTCCTAGTCTATCTGCCCCAGCTTTTATAAATTCTTCTGCATCTTCAAAAGATTTTATTCCACCTGCAGCTTTTATTTTTAAATCAGATCCACAATATTTTTTCATTAATTTTATATCTTCTATTGTAGCTCCTCCAGTTGAGAAACCAGTAGATGTTTTTATGTATTCTGCATCTGATTTTGTAACTACTTCACACATTTTTATTTTTTCTTCTTCTGTTAGAAGGCAAGTTTCTATTATTACTTTTAATAATTTTCCATGACAAGCTGCTTTTATTTCGTTTATTTCTTTTAACACCTCGTCATATTTTCCTTCTTTAACTAGACCTATGTTTATTACCATATCTATTTCATCAGCACCGTTTTTAACAGCATCTTCAGTTTCGAATACTTTTACAGCTGTAGTCATATTTCCATTAGGGAACCCTATTACTGTACATATTGGTAATTTACCTTCTGTATATTCTTTAGCTGCTTTTACAAAGTATGGAGGTATGCATACAGAAGCTGCATTTTTATCCATTCCCTGATCACATAGCTCTTTTATCTGCTCCCATGTTGATGTCTGTTTTAATAGAGTGTGGTCTACTATGTTTATTATTTTGCTCTGTTCCATCGTTTTTCTCCTTTTTATATTATCTTTAGATTTTTCCTCTAACCTCTAAAGATTGTCTAATACTGAGTATCCTATAGTGTTTTCAGGCATATCTACATCAAAGTTGTCTGCAATAGTAGCACCTATTACAGCAAATGTACTTGCATCGTCCATTTTTCCACCTTTTTCGAACGCTGGTGAATAAGCTATAAATGGAACTCTTTCTCTTGTATGGTCAGTACCTTTAAATGTAGGGTCATTACCATGGTCTGCTGTTACTATAAGTAAGTCATTTTCATTTAGATGATTTAAAAGTTCTCCTAACTTTTCATCAAATCTTTCTATCTCTTCACTATATCCTTTTGGATTTCTTCTATGTCCCCATAATGCATCGAAATCAACTAGATTTACGAAGCAAAGTCCATTGAAATCTCTGTCTGCTATTTCTATAGTCTGTTCCATTCCCTGAACAGATGATTTTGAACGATTTGATTCAGTTATTCCTTCTCCATCAAATATGTCATTTATTTTACCAACAGATATTACATCATATCCGTTGTCTTTTAACTGATTTAAAACTGTTTTTCCAAATGGTTTTAGCGCATAGTCATGTCTGTTTGAAGTTCTTTTAAATTCTCCTTTTTTCATACCTGTGTATGGTCTAGCTATTACTCTTCCAACTTTCCATTCATCTTTTAATGTAAGTTCTCTAGCTATTTCACAGTATTTGTAAAGATTTTCAAGTCCCATTGTTTCTTCATTACCACATATCTGTAATACAGAGTCTGCTGAAGTGTAGACAATTAGATGACCTTTTTCTATTTCTTCTTCACCTAGTTCTTCTATTATCGCTGTTCCACTTGCACTTTTGTTACCAATTATTTTTCTACCACATCTTTTTTCAAGCTCTTCTATAAGTTCATCTGGGAACCCTGTATCTGTGAATGTCTTAAATGGTTTTTCAACATTTAATCCCATCATTTCCCAATGTCCTGTCATAGTGTCTTTACCTACACTAGTTTCATTTAGAGCCATGTATTTTCCAATTGGATTTTCTACTGGAGTCAGTCCTTTTAATTCTTTAAGATTGGCGATTCCCAGTTTATGAAGATTAGGCATATTTGTTCCTTCATGTTCAACTATATGACCTAAAGTATCTGCACCACTATCTCCATATTTAGCTGCATCTGCCATTTCTCCTATTCCAAGTGAATCTACTACGACGACAAATATACGTTTATATTTACTCATTTTACATTCACCCCTTTTATATTTATTGCTTTTATGATTTTGTTTACTACTATTATAGTTTATTTTTCATCCAATTAGAATAGCATTATAAATCCTACTGTCATTGCACTTAGTAAACTTACTGCAACCCCACCTATCATAGCTCTAAAAACTAATCTAGCAAGTGTGCTTTTTTTCTCTGGGCAAAGTATACCTATACCTGATACACATATACCTAAGCTTGAGAAGTTAGCAAATCCACAAAGTGATATTGTAGCCATTATTGCAGTTCTTGGATCCATACTTGATATTATTTTTCCTAACTGTTCAAATGCTACGAATTCGTTTATTACAAGTTTGCTTCCTAAAAGATTTCCTTCCATTAGTATTTCTGATGGATCTAATCCCATAAGTGCTCCAAATGGTGCAAATACATAAGAGAAAATCTGTTCAAGACTTATTCCAAATACACCTAAACCTTTATTTATTAATGCAACTAATGCAACCATTGCTATTAAAGAAGCTCCCATTGATAATGCCATCTGCATACCTGTTACTGCACCTTCAGAAACAGCTTCTATTACGTTTGCATTGTTACCTTTGTTATCCATTTTTATATCCCCAACTTCGTGAACTTCTTCTGTCTGAGGGAATATTATTTTTGAAACCATTATACTTCCTATTGGAACTAATGCACTTGCTATTAATAAGTATTCCATTGGAATTCCAAGTGCTGTATATCCACCTAATATTGAAACAGACATACTTCCCATTCCTGATACTAAAACGACCATTATTTCACTGTCTGTCATTTTGCCAAGATATTTACTTATAAGTATTGGACTGTCTGTCTGACCTAGGAACATATTGGCAACTGCTACGAAACTTTCAACTTCTGAGCTTCCCATTATCCATCCAACTGCTTTTCCTATCCATTTAACTACAAAGTTAAGTACACCTATGTAGTAAAGTAAACTTACAAGCGCTGATAAGAAAACTATGTTTCCTAGTACCTGTATAGCAAATATCATACCTGTTGGTGCTGTGCTATCTGCTAATGAACCAAATACAAAAGATAATCCATTTGAACCACAGTTTATAACACCAGTTACAGCATCAGATATTTTTGAAACTACCATTCTTCCTGCTGGAATTTTTACAAGTATTAACGCTATGATAAACTGAGCTATCATACCTTTTAAAAGCATTTTGAATGATACATCTTTTCTCTTCCAAGATATTAACCAAAGTATTCCTATTACTACTACGATTCCCAGTAAATTTAATATTGCTTTCATCCGTTTTTTCTCCTCTATTTACTGAAAATCAGCCTATTTATTTTTTTCTTTATCTTCTTTTATTAGTATACGAAGTGCTTCTACACCAACTTTTATAGCACTTTCTGTATCGTGTACTATTGGGTTTTCTAATCCAGCTGCATTTCTTTCCTGGTTTCCTACAACTAAGAAGTTAGATCCACAACGAACACCTAAATGACTTGCAACTACAAATAATGCAGCTGATTCCATTTCTGAAGCTTTACATCCTAATCTTTTCCAAGCTTCCCATTTATTTAAAAGTTCATAACTAACTGGCATTCTTTCTGGTTCATGCTGTCCGTAGAATGCATCTTTACACTGAACAACTCCTGCATGGTATGTATATCCTAATTTTTTAGCTGCTGCAACTAAAGCATTAGTTACTTCTAAGTCAGCAACTGCTGGGAATTCTATTGGAGCGTATTCTCTTGAAGTACCTTCCATTCTTATAGCACCAGTAGCTACTACTATATCTCCACCTTTTACATCTATATCTATTCCACCGCAAGTACCAACTCTTACAAATGTATCTGCACCGCAAATTCTAAGTTCTTCCATTGCTATTGATGCTGATGGACCACCTATACCTGTTGATGTAACACTTACTTTTTCTCCATCAAGGTATCCTGTATATGTAACATATTCTCTACTATCAGCAACTAATACTGCATTGTCAAAGTGTTTTGCTATTTTTTCACATCTTTTAGGATCTCCTGGAAGTATAACATAACGTCCAACATCCCCTGGTCTTATCTGTAAATGATACTGTAATCCTACTTCTCCTGAATAATTCTGCATAATTGTTCTCTCCTTTTCATTATGAATTTTATTTTATTTGTCTTTTTATAATTACTTTCTTTGAGTTATTTTTATCCTTTATCAATTATTTGTATAATTATTTGTCTTTTTATATAACTCTCTGTCTTTAGTTGTATAATATCACATACTTGTCTAGTCTGCAATACGTTTTCTGTAATTTTTTATCAAATTTTTATCAAAATATAACCTTTTCCTACTATTTTTGTGCATATTTTATACTTTTTAGCTATTTTTCAATTAGACAAGTGGTATACTTGTCTAATTTTTATAATATAATTCTATTCTTACTATTTCATGCAACTTTCTTATCTATTGACAATACACAGTTTCGAACTTATAATACAACTTGTATAATCTAATGGATAGGGGAAGGAAAATGATACCAGAGATTTCATCTGAGAAACAAAAAAAATTAAAACACGTAAAAGTTTATGATCAATTATTTAAGAAAATACAGGACGGTGTTTATCCTCCAGGATCAAAACTTCCATCAGAGCCAAATCTAGCTGAACAGATGGGCGTTAGTAGGATGACACTTAGAAGAGCTCTTGCACTCTTACAAGAGGACGGACTTATTTCTAATATTCAGGGTAAGGGAAATTATATTAAAGAGCTTCACACTATAAGCAAAAATTTTGGAATGGAAAAACTTCAACATCCTTTCTATGCTTGTTACAATGATGAGATAGATGATTTGGAAATAGAATTTAGAATAGAGCCTGCAACTGATGCAATATCAAAGAACTTAGAAAGAAAAACTGCCGCAGTTGTTATATCTGATAGATGGTATAAATTTGATGGTGTTACTAAAGGGTACTCGCTTAGTTTTATACCTATAGAGGCTATTTCTGAATACGATGTAGATTTAAATGATATAGATAGTTTAAAAGATTTTATGGAAAATAGAGTTTATTCTATTGTTTCTAAGAGTAACTGTGAATTTAGCTTTACCACTACTGGAAACTTCACAGCTATAAAATATGAACTTTCACATGATGAGATGTTCATATTAATATTAGAAACACTTTACAACAGCAACGGAAATGTAATAATTTCCACTAAACATTACATTCCACTTACAATGTTTAGAATGCATTTAAATGTAATAAATAAGTTAAACGAATAAAAAAAAGAGCTAAATTTCCTCTTTTGGTATCTACCATTTTGAGGACAATTGAGCTCTTTTTCTTTTTTATATTTAGTTTTTAATATTCTACATCAATTAAATCCATTTCTTTATCACTTATTTTTTCTAATAATAATTTTATTCCGCTACTAATTATATGTAATACAAGCACTATAACTATCCCGATAAATAGTCCTATAAATCTATTTACCATTGCAGTTTCTGCATTAAATATTATTAGAGATGCATTTATTGACGATATAAAATTTATAAACTGTTTATACTTGTATTCATCTACAAAGAATCCAACATATCCAAGTATCATAACTAGTACAGCTGCATACTCAACAGGGAATATATATCCAAATACTATCGAGAAGAAGAATATTCCACAAACTGTAGCTGTAGTTCTGTATTTTATTCTATCAACCATATCACTTGTATCTATCTGAGTTAAAGACATTACAACTATGCTAATCCATAGTGGTTTTGCAGAGTTCATAAGTGCAGCTATAAGTATAGCTAATGATACTCCTACTGCCATTCTTACAGATACGTCTACATATTTCATACCTTCTTTTATCTGCTCTTTTAAAGTTCTTCCTTCTTCACCGTAGCCTCTTTTTTTCCATTCAATATATGTAACTAAAACTGTTATAACTGTTGCTATTAATATCCCAACCATTCTTTTAGGAAATAAATCAATTGATACCGGAACAGACTGGCAGAATAAAAGTGGTAATAAAAATACCATATTCATCTTGTATGGTGCTGGTTCTGTTGTAACTATCATCGTTATAAATATATATATAATATTAAGCGGTAATGCAAGCCAAGGAGATATTACCCCAATCTGAGCAACTATCCCAGATCCTATAAATAATGTAGCTATCATAATAAGCATATCGTAAAGTTTTATACCTGTATTCATCTTAGGGAACATCATTATTCCCACATATATTGCAACTCCAGGTAGTGTATTTTCTTCACCAAAAATAGCCATATACGCCATTATAAATCCCATCATCGCTAAAAATCTAAATGTATTATGTTTAATTTTTCCTATAAATTTACTCTTTTCATTACTTTTTTTCTTCAATCAAATAACCCCCTTTTTTAACACAATGAATATAATAACATATAATTCTTAATTTTTCATTAAAAATATTTATATATTTTATATTCTAATATTCTGTAAATTTTATCATTCAAAGGAGATTTATTTTACCTTTATAATAATCCTTTTCTTATTTTATATTTACACATAAAAAAACTGTCACACAAATGTGTGACAGTTTTAATTATATAAACTTTAAATTTTTCAATCTCAATTATAATCCAAAGATTATTTCTGTCCTGCTGTAAGCATTTTTTCAAGTTTTTTATCGAATACAAGAAGTATAACAGCTGATACTATTAGTATAACTGGTATAGCTATGAATACCTGCATCATACCCATTGATTCCATTATACCCTGAACGTATCCTGAAGCTTTAGAAGCAGCGAATGTTGCTAATGTCCAAACACCCATTAATACTGTTAAGTATTTAGCTGGAGCATGTTTAGAAACCATTGAGTTTCCTAGTGGAGAGAAGCACATTTCACCTATAGTCTGGAATACTGTGAATCCTATTAACCATACAACTGAAGCTTTAGCTGTTTCTGGAGCACCAACTCCTCTTGTAAATTCTGCACCTACCATGAATACGAATGCTACACCTAGGAATATAAATCCTAAAGAAACTTTCTGTATCATAGTTAAGTCACCCTGAGGTCTATTAGATAATTTACTCCATATAGCAGCCATAACAGGTCCAAGTAATATACAAAGTAATCCATTAAGAGTAGTTTCTATCCATACTGGTGGAACTGCAAAGCTACCAACATTCATATTTACATATGTATTCATGTAAAGAAGAACTGAAGTAGAAGCCTGATAGTAAGCAGTCCAGAATATTATTGTAAATGCAGATATTATAATTATTGCTATAACTCTTTTCTTTTCATCAGATGTTAAAGCTCTATTTGCTTCTTCAGCTGAAAGAACTTTCTGACCTTCATCACCATGGCTAAGCATTTTCTGTGGTAATTTACCAGCATCACCTAATACTCTCCATCCAAGAACAGATACTACTGTAGCTACTAACATCATTACTCCTGATAAACCGAAACATTTCTGGAATCCCTGAACTAGTGTTCCGTTAACTTCTGTTGCAAATGTGTTAGCACATAAGTATGCTAATATTAATGATCCGAAGAATGAACCAACATTTACGAATGAATATAATATAGAGAATGCAGAGTCTTTCTGACTAGCATCTGTATATAATTCTCCAACCATTGCGTTTAACTGGTTTTTGAATAAACCTGTTCCTATTGAAACTACTGCGATTAATGCATGTACGTGCATAACAGATGTTGCGAAGTATCCTATGAACCATCCACCTGCCATTATAAGAGCACCTATAACAACACAGTATCTAGCTCCTAACCATCTGTCTGATATTACCCCACCTATAACTGGTGCTAGGTAAGTGAAAGCCATTAAGTTAGCCCCGATTATTGCTGCATCAGCAGGATCTAACCCAAGACCACCTTTAGCAACAGCTGTAGCTAAGAATAATAATAATAGCGATTTTGATCCGTAGTATGCGAATCTTTCACAAGTGAACACTAGTCCACAAGCGTATAACCCTTTAGGGTGTTTTGCTGAACTATTTCCCATTTTTGAAATCCTCCTATATTTTTTATAAAAGCATTTTGCTTTTCGTATTAGTAGTGACTTTTTATGTAATTTAATTTTCTAAATTTCACTACTTTTTAAGTATATAACAATATCTATATATTAATCAAGTTTTTTGTTATCTTTTTGTTACTTTTTTCTGACTTTTTTTAAAGTAATCAATATTAAAAAACTATGATATTTAGCCTCTTTTCCTTTTTGTTACTTTAATTTTTTAACTTTATAAAACCGTTTTTCTTGTCAATACAAAACAAAACCGATATCTACTATTTATTTCTTAAATAAATAATAGATACCGGTTTATTTTTGCTTAATCTATATTTTTAGCCATTTTCGTAAGAATAACCACATTTTCATATTCAGAACTTATAAATCCACCTGTAGAAAATACTAGCTCAGTAGATTTTTCTAATTTTATTTTTATGTTTCCTTCAATTATCTCAGCTGAAAATGGACGTCTATTTCTTAAAATCTGTCTTTCTCCTCCAGTTGTTTTTACTATAACAGAATCTACATCTCCATCATAGAAAGTTTTATTTGGAGTAATTATTTTTAAATGTAATGAATTTTCCATTATTCCACCTGCCTTCACCGACTAGATTTTACTATGCATTCTGCACTCTAGCAGTTACATCATCTATTGTTCCAGCAAATAAGAATGCTGATTCAGGAATATCGTCGTGTTTTCCATCTAATATTTCTCTAAATCCTCTAACTGTTTCTTTTATTGGAACATATTTACCTTCTTTTCCAGTAAACTGTTCAGCAACAGCAAACGGCTGAGAAAGGAATTTCTGTATCTTTCTAGCTCTTGCAACAGTTAGTTTATCTTCATCAGATAATTCATCCATACCTAATATTGCTATTATATCCTGAAGTTCTCTATATCTCTGCAGTATAGACTGAACTTCTCTAGCTGTTTTGTAATGTTCTTCTCCAACTATTTTAGGATCTAGTACTCTTGATGTTGATTCAAGTGGATCAACTGCAGGATATATACCCTGAGAAGATATCTGTCTTGAAAGAACTGTCTTAGCATCTAGATGTGAGAATGTTGTAGCTGGAGCCGGGTCAGTAAGGTCATCGGCTGGCACATATACTGCCTGAACTGATGTTATAGAACCATCTTTTGTAGATGTTATTCTTTCCTGTAAAGCACCCATTTCTGTAGCTAGTGTTGGCTGGTAACCAACTGCTGAAGGCATACGTCCTAGAAGTGCTGAAACTTCTGAACCCGCCTGAGTAAATCTGAATATATTATCTATGAATAAAAGTACGTCCTGATGTTCTTCATCTCTAAAGTACTCTGCCATTGTAAGACCAGTTAATGCAACTCTCATTCTGGCTCCAGGTGGCTCATTCATCTGCCCGAATACCATTGCAGTTTTTGATAAAACTCCTGATTCAGTCATTTCTTGGTATAAGTCATTACCCTCTCTTGTTCTTTCTCCAACTCCTGAGAATACTGATATACCACCATGCTGCTTAGCTATATTGTTTATAAGCTCCTGTATTAGTACTGTTTTACCAACACCAGCACCACCAAATAGACCTATTTTACCACCTTTTAGATATGGAGCTAAAAGGTCTACTACTTTTATTCCTGTTTCAAGTATTTCTGCATGTGTTTCTAATTCGTCGAAATCTGGAGACTGTCTGTGTATAGGCATTCTTTTTACACCTTCAAGTTCCCCTTTTCTATCAACTGCATTTCCTAATACATTGAATACTCTTCCTAAAGTTTCTTTACCAACTGGTACACTTATTGGAGCACCTGTATCTATGGCATCTGCTCCTCTTACCATACCATCTGTAGCATTCATAGATATACATCTAGCTGTATCGTCACCGATATGCTGTGTAACCTCTGCTACAACTTTATGGCCATCTTTCATTTCTATTTCAATTGCATTGAATAGGTTTGGAAGTTCTCTACCGCTGTTAAACTTTACGTCTATTACGGCACCTATTACCTGCACTACTTTACCTTTATTCGCCATCTGATTATGACCTCCTTATTTAAGAGCCTCTGCTCCACCGGCTATTTCTGTTATTTCCCGTGTTATAGATGACTGTCTTGCTCTATTGTATTCTGCTTCTAATTTATTTAACATTTCATCCGCACTATCTGTTGCAGACTGCATAGCATTTCTTCTAGAAGCCTGCTCGGAAGCAAAAGATTCTCTTATTCCATTGTACACCTGAGATGCTGTATATTCTGAAATTAATCTTTTGAAAATAACTTCCGCAGAAGGAAGATACTGTCTTCTTGGCTCTACCTTCTTAGGATTTTTTCTTTTTTCTCTTTCATCTAATTTTTTCTCATCCTGTTTAAGCATTTCAAGTTCTACTGGGAATAGTCTTTTTTCTCTTACTGTCTGTATAAGAGCTGATCTAAATTTTGTATATATAAAATATATCTCGTCAATTTCTTTATCTTCGTATAATTGTATAAGATTTTGAGTTATCTCATGCATCTCATCAAATGCACAGTGTTCTGCGCTTTCTATTTTAAAAGGTATTTCAAATCCCTTTTTAGCAAAGTACTCGCAAGCCTTTTTACCAACTGGAACAACCATATCCTTTTCTGGATTCCGCAGTTCCATTACAGATTTGAATATATTTACATTGTATCCACCAGCAAGACCTCTATCTCCTGCAACAGCTATAAAACATCTTTTTTTAACTTCTCTTTTTTCGACAAATTCTTTACAAGATGATTTTACATCTGCACCAGTTCTAATCATCATATCGTATAATTCATACGCATATGGTTTTGATCTTTCTGCTTTTTCTCTAGCTTTCATCAATTTAGAAGAAGAAACAAGGTTCATCGCACTAGTTATCTGTCTAGTACTTTCTATACTTGCCTTTCTTCTTTTTATCTCTTTAGTTCCGACTCCTGCCATTTATCTCACCTCTTTTTTAAAGTTTTCTACTAATTCAGTGAGTTCTTTTCCGTAGTCTTCTCCATTAAGAATTTTTTCGTATATACTTGGTTTATTTTTTCTTATATAGAAACATAATTCTTTTTCAAAATTATGTATTTCATTTATCTCTACATCGTCGAATAATCCATTAAGTACAGAGTAAACTGTCACTACCTGTTCTTCAACTGGTAATGGTTTATGTTCATCCTGTTTTAGTATTTCTACTATTCTTTCACCCTGTTCTAGTCTTGCCTTAGTATCTGCATCTAAGTCTGAACCGAACTGAGAGAACGCAGCTAACTCTCTATACTGAGAATAAGCTAGTTTTAATTCTGATGCTAATTTCTTCATAGATTTTATCTGGGCTGCCCCACCAACTCTCGAAACTGATATACCAGGGTCAACTGCTGGTCTTATTCCTGAGTGGAATAATTCAGGCTGAAGATATATCTGTCCATCTGTTATAGATATTACGTTTGTTGGTATGTATGAAGAAACGTCACCTTCCTGAGTTTCTATGACTGGTATCGCAGTCATTGAACCTCCACCAAGCTCATCTGAAAGTTTTGCAGATCTTTCAAGAAGTCTTGAATGTAGGTAGAATACATCCCCAGGATAAGCTTCACGTCCTGGTGGTCTTCTTAATAATAAAGACATTTCTCTGTAAGCAACCGCGTGTTTACTTAAGTCATCGTATATTATTAAGACATCTTTTCCCTGATACATAAATTCTTCACCCATTGCAGTACCTGCATAAGGTGCTAAGTACTGAAGTGGAGCTGATTCTGATGCTGTAGCAGATACTACTATTGTATAGTCCATTGCCCCGTAATCTCTTAGTGAGCTAACTAACTGCGCAACAGTAGATTTTTTCTGTCCTATAGCAACATAAATACAAATTATATCTTTACCTTTCTGGTTAAGTATTGTATCAGTAAGTATAGATGTTTTACCTGTCTGTTTATCACCTATTACTAGTTCTCTCTGTCCTTTACCTATTGGAACCATTGCATCTATCGCCTTTATACCAGTCTGAAGTGGCTGATATACAGATCTTCTATCCATTATTCCTGGAGCCTCTGCTTCTATAGGTCTTGTTTTATCAGTTTTTATACTTCCTCTTCCGTCTATTGGGTTACCTAGAGGATCCACAACTCTACCTATTAGAGCATCTCCTACTGGAACTTCAACTATTTTTCCAGTTCTTTTAACTATGTCATCTTCTTTTATTCCCTCTTCATCTCCAAGAAGAACTGCCCCGACAGTTTCTTTCTCTAGATTTAGAGCCATCCCATATACGCCTCCTGGGAATTCAAGAAGTTCGCCAGCCATTACATCATCAAGTCCGTAAATACTCGCTATATTATCACCTACGTTGAATATTTTTCCTGTATCAGATAGCTCGACTCTGTTATCGTAGTCTTTTATCTGCCGTCTGATTATCGAACTTATTTCTTCAGGATTTAAACCCATATTCTCACCGCCGTTTCCTTATATCATTTTAGACAGTTCTTTTTTAAGTCCGTTTATTCTACTTCTTACAGTACCGTCTATTTCCTTGTTTCCAATCTTTATAAAGACTCCTCCCATTAAGGACTTGTCTATTTTATTTTCTAACTTAACAACTCTACTAAATTTCTTAGACATCTTAGCTTCTAGCTCTTTTATCTCTTCATCAGATAATGCAACTACACTATAGACTGTACCTTTTTCTAGAGTTTTCTTGTCGTTTACTAATTTCACAAATCTGTGGTATACATCATCTATATATCTAATTTTTTTTCTATCTATTAGAACTTTTAAAAAATTTATAAGGTATATATCAGTTGTATCAGAAAAGATTTTTTCGAGAATAGCCTTTTTATCATCGGCTAATATAAAAGGTGTTTTTAATACATCCGAAAGATCCTTATTTTCTTTGATAGTTTTTACAACTTCAGAAAACTGAGCTAAAACCTCGTCTGTAGTTTCAGTTTCCTCAGCCACGTCAAACATAGCTTTTGCATATACTGGAGCTGATTCATCTATCATACTACGTCTCCTGTTCTATCTATAAATTCGTCTATCAGTTCTTTATGTTTATCCTTATCTATTTCTTTTTCTATTACTTTAGATGCTGCAAGGATAACAAGATCTGACATCTCGTCCTTCATATCGTTCATAGCCCGGATTCTTTCTTCCTCTATTTCTCGTTTTGCTCTTTCCTTCATTATTTCAGCATCTCTCTTAGCGTCATCTTTAATCATATATGATTTTTCTTTTGCCGCTTCTACTGCTGAATTTATTATATTTCTTCCTTCTTCTTCTGCTTTTCCAACTTTTTCTTCGTATTCTTTCTTGAAGGCTTCACCTTCTTCTCTTATCTTCTTACCTTCCTGTATATCCATTGCTATATCTTCTTCTCTAGCTTTTATAACAGCCATAACTGGTTTAAATAAGAGATGTTTAAGTATTAGAAAGATTACAACCGCATTAGCTAGCTGGAAAAAGTATTCGTATGTTAGTGTTACTAACGGTTTTAATTCCATACTCTATCCCTCCTTTCTGTGAATATCATCACAGTATAACACGTTATTTCCGTCCTATATCCAAGGATTAACGAATATAAGAATTATCGCTATTATAAGTCCGTATATTGCTGTTGATTCTGCTATGGCAGCCCCAACTATGAATGAAGACATTATTTCACTCTTTGCTTCTGGCTGGTTACCAACTGCTTCTGCTAGTTTACCTGCTGCGTAACCCTGTCCTAAACCTGCTCCTATACCTGTAAATACTGCTATACCTGCTCCTATTGCTGATCCTGCAACTGCTATTGCTGTAGCCATATCCATAATAATTTCCTCCTCTGGCCTTTTGCCATTTAATATTTTTTAATTTAATTTATTTTAATTTTTACTATATTTTTACTTTACACACTCTACTTTATAAACTTAGCATCTTTTCTAAGTTATAAAGTTCTAAGCATTTTTTAATTTTTTCTTTTCTAACTTTCTAGATTCTCTTTTCTTTAATAGACTAATGTCTACTGAATTACTTATAAATACCATTGTAAGCATTATAAATATAAATGCCTGTATAGAACCTGCAAATATATCAAAGTATAAATGAAGTGGTACCGGCACTAAAAACTGTGCAAACGGAATACTAACTCCTGGTATTAATTCAGATACAAAAGCCATAAGTCTGTAGAATAACATCATTATAAGCGTACCACCCATTATATTACCAAATGGACGGAAACTTAATGAAATAGGTCTAGCTATTTCTCCAACTAAGTTTATTGGTAATAGTACCGGTGTCGGTTCAATCATGTCTTTGAACACTGCGCCACCATTAAATCTAATAGATACTGAATATATAAGTATTACTGTTATTGTAGATAATGCTAATGTAGTATCTAAATCGACTGTAGGCGACCTCAGACCGATTAACGGAACTAGGTTCGAACATAAGAAGAATAAGAATAAACTCCCTATATAAGGAACTATATTTGGTATTCTTTCTACCAATTCTTTCCCCATTGTTGTCTCGACTAAGTTATAAAGTTTGAGAACAGCATATTCGAGGAATACCTGAACTTTACTCTCTGGTACCTTCTTTAAATTTCTTGTTAGAAGATATGATGCTATAGCAAGACCTGCTATTATAATCCAACTTACTATAACTGTTTCGCTGAGCCTAAATCCATTAATATTTACCAACCATCTCGCCTGTGTATTCATCTAGCTATGCCTCCTTTCTCGTAAAAATAGCTGATATCTTCTGCACCATTAAGACTACCTGTGTACTTAAAAGTCCAAGCGCTGCAGTAAACATACTAACTGAATCCAATTTTGCCCCAATAAATAAGATAACGACATATATTGCGAATCTAAAGAAATATCCTCCCGCAAATTTTAATTGGACTACAGTCTTCCCTGCTTGATTCACCAAACTCTCCGTTGATGATACAAGCATACAAAAGTTAAATATTGAGGCTGCACTTCCTATTATTAGGCCAAGAACAGCCGCACTATCCAACTTTAAAACGCTACCTATAAGAGTCTCTCTGTCTATAGACATCTTTGAACAAACCATTAAAGCTATAATAACAACTATATCAAAAATAATGATTCCTTTTATCACTGCTTTAACCTGATTTTTCAACATATTATCCATCAGATCACATCCCCTTTTTGAAATTATTTTTTCATCCATATTACTCAATTATACCCTATTAACAGGATAAGTAACATAGTATATTATTTATTTTTATGTATTTGTTTAAAATAATAAATTATTTTTTGTTTATTATTAATTTAAACTATTGATTTTTTACAATAAAGCTATATTTTTTAATTATATTGATATCTGAATAATTAGAAAGATGCATGATTTTCGCCTTTGTATTTTGTATATTTTTAAAAACTAACTCATTATAGAATATTTTTTTAAAGTTATCAACCTTATTTTTATCTTTTAACAAAATTTCAATTTAAATTCTTCTAGCTCTAAATTTCTTCACATAAAATCTCTCAATACTAGTTATTCCAACGCTTGTAAAAAAACATTTTCCTGAATTTTACGTTCAAAAAGCACTATTGATAATCTTTTCTTATAGTAAAATAATAAAAAAAATACCCCGAAAAACTATTTTTCATAATTTCTCGGGTTTGTTTTTACAATTCTTCGGGATATTTTATCATTTCTACTCCAGCTTCCTCTAATAATTGTGTTGAAAGGTCATCTGGATAATCTCCCTTGTATATTATTTTTTTGATTCCTGCGTTTATACACATCTTCGCACATAGTACACAAGGTCTAGTAGTTACGTATAGAGTAGCATCTTTTATGCTAACCCCATTGTATGCAGCCTGTATTATTGCATTTTGTTCTGCATGTAGTGCTCTACAAAGTTCGTGTCTTTCTCCAGAAGGTATATGCATCTGTTCCCTTTTACAACCTATATTTTGACAATGTTCTAAGTTTTTAGGAGCTCCATTGTATCCTGTAGTAAGTATCTGTTTGTCTTTTACAATTATAGCCCCAACCTGTCTTCTTATACAAGTCGATCTCTTTTTCACTACCTCGGCAATTTCCATAAAATATTCGTCCCATGAAGGTCTCATCTTAAATCACTCCTTTTTAAGCAATTATTATATATATATAATGAAACTTTATATTTTAATTATGCAATTTTTATTCAAAAATATTTATAAAAAAACTGCCTCTTTATACAAGATTATAAAAAGGCAGTAGTTATCTCTAAATCAAAATGGATTTATTTTGTGTATTTTTTTTCTATATCCATTAACATATCTACTCTAGTCTGATGTCTTCCACCTTCGAATTCTGTATCAAGGTATGCATCTACTATGTCAAGTGCTAGTCCTGGTCCAACTACTCTTCCACCCATTGCAAGCATATTTGCATTGTTATGAGCTTTAGTCATTCTAGCTGAGAAAGTATCACTTACAACAGCACATCTTATTCCAGGAACTTTGTTAGCTGCTAAAGATATACCTATTCCAGTTCCGCATACTAATATTCCGCAGTCAGCTTCTCCGTTAGCAACTTTAAGAGCTGCAGCTTCTCCATATTCTGGGTAGTTTACTGAATCTGTTGCATTGTTAGTTCCAAGATCCATTACTTCTATCCCTCTTTTTTCAAGGTGAGCTATTATAGCCATTTTTAAATCGTATCCACCGTGGTCACAAGCTAATGCTATTTTCATTTTAAAATCCTCCATCTCGCTTTAATTTTTACGTTTTATGTCCATTTATGAACATTTCTATTATATTATAACATTAATCTATTTTATAGTACATTACAAACTAGCTAAATAGTATATATTATAATCTTTAATTCGCGTCTATTATTCTATAAGCAGCAGATTTTAAAAGTCTATTCATTATCGCCTGACCAACTCCACAACTTTCAAAGCATACTGAGTAGACTATATCCATTTTTGCTTCGTCCATTTTTATAAGGGCATCAAAAAGATTTGATGCTACTTCATCGTAATCTTTTCCTAAGTCTACAACATAATCGCATTCAAATTTATCCACGTCTTTACTCATACACATTATCCCTGTTTTTTTATTTTCTGCATGATTTTTTCTAGATAATTCATTCATTTTTGTAATCACATTATTTTCTTCACCTTTTACTATATATACCTGTGCATTAGGTGAGTAGTGTTTATACTTCATACCGGGAGCTTTTGCTTTTATATTGTCCTCTTTTTTAGTTAAAGATGGATCTATACTAACTTCTCCAAGTACTTCCTCTAACATCTCTTTTGTGATACTTCCTGGTCTAAGTATCATAGGCTTATCCTCACTAAAATCTACAACCGTAGACTCTAGTCCAAAGTCACAATCTCCGCCCATAATTATTCCAGATACTCTTCCACTCATCTCTTTAACAACGTGTTCTGCCTTTGTTGGAGATGGTCTACCAGATATATTTGCAGATGGAGCTGCAATCTGAGTTTTTGACTCTCTTATAAGTGCATTGGCAATTTTATTTGAAGGCATTCTAATTGCTACTGTTGAAAGCCCTCCACTAGTAACATTTGGAACAATTTCCTTCTTTTTTAGTATTATAGTAAGTGGTCCTGGCCAAAAGTTTTCCATAGCTTTTTTAGCCTTTTCACCAACTTCAAGCGCTATTTTATCTACTTCTTCTATGTCAGCTATATGGACTATCAGTGGATTATCACTAGGACGACCTTTTGCTACATATATTTTCTTAGCTGCATCTTCATCCATAGCGTTTGCACCTAGTCCGTACACAGTTTCAGTTGGAAATATTACAGTTTCTCCATTTTTTATTTTTTCAGCCATTTCTCTTATTATGCCCATATCTATATTATTTTCATCTACTTTTTTTATAACTGTTTCCATAAATCCACCGACCTTCTTTTTATAAAT
Organism: Peptacetobacter sp. AB800; assembly: GCF_047807365.1. Taxonomy (NCBI): domain Bacteria; kingdom Bacillati; phylum Bacillota; class Clostridia; order Peptostreptococcales; family Peptostreptococcaceae; genus Peptacetobacter; species Peptacetobacter sp. AB800. The sequence goes on from NZ_JBLOUI010000011.1 coordinate 34,717, forward strand.
TATTTTCTATAATCTAGTTATAACTAATATACAATATTTTCCATAACTAGACTATAGATTTTAGATTTAATTCCTCCTACTAAGCTATAGATTTTACTATAACAATCCCAAGCATAACACCAATTATTGTATATATACTCTTAGACTCCGGTATCATCTCGTCCATAACAACGTACATCATCATACCTGCTGCTATAGAAAGCAATACTCCTGTTATTGCGGAGAAAATTTCTCCAAAACTAGAACCAATAAAACATCCAATCGCTATTGGAAGTCCTGCTATCATAGACATTATTACAGCTCTCTTTCCACTTGCCTTATTGCATATAAATCCAATTGCAAGAGCCAATCCTTCTGGCAAATTATGCATACCTATTGCCATAGCCATAGCAATTCCCCGTTTAGGTTCTGCTAAAAAAGTAGTCCCTATTGCAAGTCCCTCTGGTAAATTATGCATTATTATACTCATAAGCATTAAATATCCAGAAGAATTTTCTCCATTGATTTTAACTTTTTCTTTAAGAATTTTTGTAGCTAATGCCCCTAAGAATATCAATATAACCGCATACACAATCCCTATTCCCTCGATGGCCTCCTCAATTAAATCAAACATTACCAACGAAAGCATTATTCCTCCTGATAATCCCATAAAAAAGCTCATATATTTTGAAGCCTTTTCATTGAATAATACAGCGAGAATTCCTCCTAATCCTGTGCCGATTACACCGACAATTAAACCAATTAGAGTGATTTTTAAAATCAAAATCCCTGCGCCTCCTCTTTTTTCTCTAAACACAATTAAAAAGTATTTAAAAAAGTGTCTTATCCTCGAATTCAATTCAATAATAAGACACTTTCTCATTCATTTTTATACTAAATCTGATATATGATAATCATACTTTAAATTAGTTTATAGCAGCCATTTTTTCAGTCTGGTCAACTGTTATTAAAGCATCTATCATTTCGTCTATGTCACCATCAAGGAATGAATCTAATTTGTATAAAGTAAGATTTATTCTGTGGTCACTTATTCTTCCCTGAGGGAAGTTGTAAGTTCTTATTCTTTCAGATCTATCTCCTGTACCAACCTGGCTCTTTCTTTCCGCAGATATTTCTTTCTGCTGGTCTGCAAGAGCTCTGTCGTATAATCTAGCTTTTAAAACTTTCATAGCTTTTTCTTTATTTTTAAGCTGTGATTTTTCGTCCTGACATGATACAACTTCTCCTGTTGGAATATGTGTTATTCTTACTGCAGAGTCAGTAGTATTGACACACTGTCCACCGTTTCCAGAAGCTCTGAAAACGTCTATTCTTATATCATTGTCATTTATTTCTACTTCAACATCTTCTACTTCTGGTAATACGGCAACTGTTGCTGTAGAAGTATGTATTCTTCCTCCTGATTCAGTAGAAGGTATTCTCTGAACTCTATGAACTCCTGATTCGTATTTTAATCTAGAATATGCACCTTTACCTTTTATCATGAATGAAACTTCTTTGTATCCACCAACACCAGTTTCATTTGAACTTAGCATAGATACCTTCCATCCTTTTCTTTCTGCATATCTTGAGTACATTCTTAATAAGTCTCCTGCGAATAGAGCTGCTTCATCTCCACCAGCTCCACCTCTTATTTCGACTATAACGTTCTTTTCATCGTTAGGGTCCTTTGGTACAAGAAGTATTTTTAATTCTTCTTCTAATGGTTCTACTTTTGATTCCATATCAGATAATTCCATTTTAGCTAATTCTCTTAATTCTTCATCTGATTCTTCCTGAAGTATTTCTTTTGATTCAGCTATACTATCTAATACAGCTTTATATTCTCTGTACTTCATTATGATTGGCTCTAAATCTGCATGTTCTTTCATGTATTTCTGCCAAACTTTCTGATCGTTTATTATTTCTGGATCAGATATTTTTTCTGTTAAATCTTTATATGTATCCTCTAATACACCTAGTTTTTTAAGCATTTATATATTCACCTCGTCAATTATTCTCGTATTCCGTCAATTTATCATTATATCACAGTTTTGTGCCTATAACAACTCTATCAATGCCCGGTAAATCCTTCTTTGTATATATTTTTTCATATCCACAGTTTTTCATTATATTTGAAACATCTTCTGCCTGGTCGTGTCCTACTTCATAGGCAAGTATTCCACCCTTTTTTAGGTATTTTACAGATCCTTCAGTTATACTTCTGTAAAAGTCTAGTCCATCATCTCCACCTTCTAACGCATTATAGGGCTCATAATCCTTGACCTGAGTGTGAAGTGTTGGTATTACATCTTTTCTTATATAAGGAGGATTAGACACGATTATATCCAATTTCTCCCCACTTCCTTCTAATGCTGAGAACACGTCTGATTTTATAAATTCAGTTCTACTTTCTACACCATTAGATATTGCGTTTTTAGCGCCTATTTCTAAAGCTATATCCGATATATCAAATGATTTTACAAAACTATTCTTTATATAGTATGCAAGGCTAACTGTTATAGCCCCTGAGCCAGTTCCTATATCTAATATATCTATTCTATCTTTTTGTTTATATTCTTCCTCTGAGCAAATTCTTATAATCTCATCTACCAATGTTTCCGTATCTGGTCTAGGAATTAAAACCCCTTCCTGTACATAGAAATCAAGCCCCATAAACTCTCTATTTCCAATTATATAAGCCACAGGTCTACCTGATTTTCTCTCTTCAGCCATTTTTTCGATTTCAGCTAATTTTTTTTCGTCTATCTCTTTATTAAGATTCATATGTAAATATAACTTATCTACATCTCCAAGAGCTTTCATAAGCATTACTTCTATATCCAATCTAGGACTATCACTTATTTCAAAAAACTCATCTGTATATTTTATAATAATATCTCTTATAGTCATCGAATCACCTTTCATTTTTTACAAGTTAATTCTTTTATATTACAGCTTTTAATGAAGCTATTGCTACTTCTAGCTGTTCATCATCTGGTTCTTTAGTAGTTAAGTACTGTAGCATCATACCTGGATAGGCTATTATTCTTGTAAAACCATTATCATATTTCCCAAGTAGTCTTATTATTTCATATGCTATTCCAGCTACTACTGGTATACAAATTATTCTCATTAACACCCTCATCAATGGATTTGGCCATCCAAAGAATGCAAATAGTATTATAGAAGTCGCCATTACTATAAATAAGAAGTTTGTACCACATCTAGGATGTAGTCTTTTAAATTCTCTAGCATTTTCAACTGTAAGCTCTTTACCACTTTCATAACAGTGTATACTCTTGTGCTCTGCTCCATGATACTGGTAAACCCTCTCTATATCCTTGTTTTTAGATATAGCATATATATATGCAAATAGTATTAGTATTCTTATTATCCCTTCTATAAGATTTAAAGCTACATCGTTGTTTATGAATTTAGCAAAAAATCCACCTGCAAATGTAGGGAGCATTACAAATAGACCTACAGATAATATGACCGCTATAACCATAGAAACCATTATTAAAACGTCATTTGCTTTATCTCCAAACATTTTTTTAATAAATCTATCTATAGCATCTTCTTCCTCTTCCCCAGTTTCTTCCATATATATATCTGAAGAATAGTTAAGGCTCTTCATACCATCTATCATAGTTTCAAATAGTATAAACATCCCTCTTAAAAATGGTATTTTATCTATATGTTTATTTTTAACCCAACTATTTATTCTTTCTGTTTTTACTTTTATTTCTCCGTCTGGTGTTCTTACTGCTACAGCCTTTTTCTTTTCCCCCTGCATCATAACACCTTCGATTACTGCCTGTCCTCCAACTGCTTTATAAGACATGAAATCCCCCCTTTTATACTAGTCTTAATGTATTATAACATAAGTTATTTTATTTTTTATTATTTTTGTTTTTTAATTGTTGTATAAATTAAAAAAGCAAAAAATAAAGGCAGATGTTTATATATCTTCAAATCTAATTGAAAACATATAAACACCTGCCTTCTGATAGCTAATGTGTCTATTATTCTTATTCCATGTTGAATCTTTTTTTGAATTTGTCGATTCTTCCACCTTTTTCTATGTTTTTCTGTTTTCCAGTGTAGAATGGGTGGCATTCTGAACATATTTCAACTCTTATTTCGTCCTTAGTTGATCCAGCTATGAAAGTGTTTCCACATGCACATCTAACTTCAACTGGTTTGTAGTTTGGCTGTATATCTTTTTTCATTTGTTTCACCTCTTTCTTTATTTTTAATAAGTATGTAAACTTGTCTTTTACAATATCAACTTCCTTATTATATCACAATTAGAAACGTGTTTCAAGAAGATTTTATAATGACTTTAACATACTTATGAATTCCTTATTTGTTTTTGTCTTTTTCAATAGTTCTAGCACTTTATCTGTAACTTCTAATACAGACTCATTGCTCATTTGTCTTCTCAGCGTCCATAGAGCAGATTTTTCTTCTTCTGTAAGAAGTAGGTCTTCTCTTCTAGTACCTGATTTATATATATCAACTGCAGGGAATATTCTCTTTTCTGCTAGTTTTCTATCTAGATGAAGCTCCATATTTCCAGTTCCTTTAAACTCTTCAAATATTACATCATCCATTCTAGATCCAGTTTCAACAAGTGCAGTTCCTAGTATAGTAAGAGAACCACCCTGTCTTATATTTCTAGCTGCACCAAAGAACTTCTTAGGTCCATGAAGCGCACCTGGATCTAAACCACCAGAAAGTGTTCTTCCCGTTGGAGATATCGTTAAATTATATGCTCTTGCTAATCTAGTTATACTGTCTAATAGTATTACAACATCTTTACCATGCTCAACAAGCCTTTCGGCTCTATTAAGCACCATCTCTGCTACTTTGACATGATGGCTAGCAACCTGGTCAAATGTAGAGTAAATAACGTCACCTTCTATAGACTCTCTCATATCTGTTACCTCTTCAGGTCTTTCATCTATTAAAAGTACTATAAGTTCAACGTCTGGATGATTTTTAGTTATACTATTTGCTATGCTTTTTAAAAGGACAGTTTTACCAGCCTTAGGAGGAGCAACTATTAATCCCCTCTGACCTTTTCCTATAGGAGATATAAGATCTATTAATCTAGTAGCTATATTGTTCTGCGTAGTTTCAAGAGTAAGTTTTTCTTCAGGATAAATCGGTGTAAGTAGCTCAAAGTTTGTTCTTCTCTTTGATGTTTCTGGATTTTCATCATTTACTGTTTTTACATATATAAGAGCTCTAAATCTTTCTCCACTCTTAGGCTTTCTAGTTATACCCATTACTTTATCTCCAGTTTTTAGATTAAATCTTTTTATCTGTGATGGAGATACATATACATCATTTTCTGTAGATAAATAATTAGTTCCTCTTAAAAATCCAAATCCATCTGGAAGTATTTCTAAAACGCCTTCAGCATCTTCTTTTTCATCTTCCGGAGTTTTATAATCTTCTTTTGGCTTTTGCTCACTATTTTTATTTTCTCTATTATTCTGTTTTGAATTATTTTCTTCTCTATCTTTTTCAAGTATCTTTTCAATTAATTCTATTTTCTTATATTTTGTAACTGATTTTATACCCATTTCCTTTGCAGTTTCTCTAAGTTCACTAAGAGTTTTTGATTCTAGCTGCATATTTATACTCAAACTTAAAACCTCCTATCTAATAGCTTAAATTTATAATCCAGCTATTAATGATAATAGCACAGTTATACTTGTAAGTACCATTACTCCAGCTGCACCTATTGCTATTACCTTTGTCATCATCTTTTGTTTTTTTGCCAATATTATCACCTTCTATTTCTAGAATATATAAATATATATTTTAAACTATATGGCTATTTATTAGGATTTGCTTTTACGCTTTTTTTATTAGCTTCTTCATCGTGTTTTTTGCAAACATCTTTTAGATAATCAAGGAATCCATCCTTTAATTCATCTCTTTTTAATGCGAAGTCTACAGTTGCTTCAAGGAATCCTAATTTATCACCAACATCGTATCTTCTACCTTCAAAATCATATGCGTACATAGCTTCTTTTTTAGATAATTCTTTTAACGCATCTGTAAGCTGTATTTCATCACCTTTTCCTGGTGGTAAATCAGAAAGTATATCGAATATTTCTGGAGTTATTATATATCTTCCAAGTATAGCTATATTAGATGGAGCTTTGTCAGAATCTGGTTTTTCAACAAGATCTTTTACTTTGTAAACTCTATCTTCTATAAATTTGGCATCTATTATACCGTATTTATTAGTATCTTCTTTAGCTACCTTCTGTACTCCTAGTATAGTAGTTCTATATTCGTCATATGCGTCCATAAGCTGTTTTAAGCATGGAACTTTGTTATCTACTATATCATCACCTAGCATTACAGCAAAAGGTTCATCTCCTATAAAGTGTCTAGCACAGTATATAGCGTCCCCTAATCCTCTAGGCTCTTTCTGTCTTATATAGTGTATGTTTATCATATTAGATATATTCTGAACTATCTCAAGAAGCTCCGTCTTTCCTTTGTTTTCAAGTTCTAATTCAAGTTCAACAGATTTGTCGAAGTGGTCTTCTATTGATTTTTTATTTCTTCCTGTTATTATAAGTATTTCTTCTATTCCAGAAGCTACAGCTTCTTCAATTATATACTGTAGAGTTGGTTTATCGACTATAGGTAACATTTCCTTAGGCTGAGCTTTTGTTGCAGGAAGGAATCTTGTACCAAGACCTGCAGCTGGTATAACAGCTTTTCTTACTTTTCTCTGCATTTTTTTATCCTCCATTGGTAAATAATTTCTATTTCAATATTAAATATATTACAAGGTATCATTTTATATTTTAACACCAATGTACTTATTTTACCATCTTATTCTCTACTTTTGTTAAAAATTCATACTATCAACAAAACTATTTATTACTCAAAAAATATTTTAATAAATAAATTATATAAGTAAATAATATACACTATAAGATATATATTTTTAGATTTATTTTATTATTGATATATATTATTTATAATAATGTATAATATATCTTATCCACAAAACAATCAACATATCCACATATTCTTTTTACTAATATTCCTTTATTTTTTAGGCTTTAATTATTCTATTTACCCAAAATTTCATTTTTAAAACATGTATTATCAACATTTTTTTCATCTTTATCAACAAGTTATCAAGATGTTTATACACATTTTGTTGATAACTTTCAACTTATCCACTACTTATTAACAGATATTAGCTTATTAAGTATAGCATTTATAATATATTAGAATATGCCATCCCCTCTAGATTATCATACTCACTAACAACAACCTCATCTTTTGAAAGATTTTCCATTATACAAATTAAAATTTCTGTTCCAGCAGCTATTATATCTGCTCTCTTTGGCTGTAGCCCGTTTATATGTTTTCTTTCTTCATCTGAGCATTCTACAAATCTGTCTAACATGCTGTATACTTCTTTTTTAGTTATCCTACTTCCATGAACTTTCTCCATAGAATACACTTCAAGATTTTGATTTACGGCAGAAAGAGATGTTATTGTTCCTCCAATTCCACACACGCAACCTATTTCTTTTTCTTTTAGATAAGATATAATATCCTTTATCTGGTCATTTATAAATTCTCTCATATTAGAAAATGCTGCATCTGTATATCCTTCAGATAGGAATTTTTCTGTAAGTCTAAGAGCGCCTATGTTTATACTTACATTTCTTTTTATCCCTTCTCTATTGCCAAAGATAAACTCTGTAGAGCCTCCACCGATATCTATAACCAATATATCTCCATCTGTGTCTATACCACTTATAACACCTGAAAATCCTAATCTAGCTTCTACCTCTCCGTCTACAACATTTACTTCTATTCCAGCTTCATCCTTAGCTCTTTTGATAAACTCACTTCTATTCTTACTATCTCTAAGAGCAGAAGTACCCATGCAGTAAATATTCTCACATCCATACTCTACACATATATCATGATATTCTTTTAATGCATTTATATTTCTTTCCATAGCCTCTTCAGTTATAAATCCATTCTCATCTACACCCTGACCTATCCTAGTAGTATTTACATACTTTTTTCTATCATTTAGCTTTCCATCTACTAAATCAGCTGTAAGAAGCCTCATAGAATTTGTTCCTATATCTATAGCACCTATTTTCAATCTCTTACACCTCACAAATTAGTCAATCTGTTCATAAAGTTCTTTTGCATCATTTTTTAGAACATGTTCTCTTATTTCATTTATTTTAAACTTCATAACTTTTTCGCCAAATGTTATTTCTAACTCATCTCCTATATTCACTTCACTAGATGATTTAGCTACTTTTCCATTTATTTTAACTATTCCTTTGTCACAAGCTTCCTTTGCAACAGTTCTTCTTTTTATTATTCTTGAAACTTTAAGAAATTTATCTAATCTCATACTATCAATCCTTTCAAATTATCTTTTATTTATAATTAAATCTATTATTTTTCCGTATACGCAAAAAGTGCAGCAGAAGCTGCACTTTCTATTATAATTGCGTATTATTATGCATTAACTTTGTCTTTTAATCCTTTTCCAGCTTTGAATACTGGAGCTTTAGAAGCTGGTATACTTATAACTTCTTCTGGGTTTCTTGGGTTTCTTCCCTGTCTTGCGGCTCTATCTCTAGTTTCGAAAGTTCCGAATCCTACTAACTGTACTTTTTCCCCTGAAACTAATGCTTCTTCAACAGATTCCATAAAAGCATTTAATGCTGCTTCTGCTTCCTTTTTAGTTAACTCACTTTTTTCTGCCATTTTTGATACTAATTCAGCTTTATTCACAGTATCTACCTCCTAAGTTTATTTATATATTTATCGTTCTCCTAGTTCTTAAAAGATTTATCTAGGATTCAGATTTTTTATACTACCTCAAATCAAAGGCTATTCTATAATAATAACGTAGCTACCTTGTAATTGCAATAGATAGACGCTTTATTAATGTATTTTTTTATAATTATTTATTAGTCGATTATTATGAATATCTATTATTTTAATTTTTTTGATTATATTTCTAATTCTTTAGCCTGATCCCAAAACTTATCCATCTCTTCAAGAGACATTTCATCAAAAGTTTTTCCAGATTCGATTACCTTTTCTTCTACAAATCCAAATCTATTCACAAACTTATCTATTGTTCCATTAAGTGCCTCTGTAGTGTCTACATCAAGGAATCTTGCAAGATTAACTATAGAGAATAATAAATCTCCCAATTCTTCCTTTATGTATTGTATCTTCAATGTATGGTATTCGTCAAGCAATTCAAGATTTTCTTCTTTAATTTTTTCTAAAACATCTAATTTATTTCCTAATTCATTAATTATGTCAACATTTTTTGTCATTTCAGCAAATTTTTCAGGATATTTTTCTGCAACAAATCCTGCAAAATCTAATTCATACGCTTCTCTAACTTCTTCGTATTCTTCCTCAACTTTAGAGAAGACGTCGTATATATCATCCCAATCAAATCCAACTAAAGCTGCTTTATGTTGTACTTTTTCCGCTTTCATTAAAGCTGGAAGATATACTGGAATTCTTTTTATTCCTTCTGTAATTGTACTTTCACCTTTTTCTTTTTTCTTTATTTCTTCCCAAGTTTTTTCAAACTCATCTCTATTTATATTTGCATCTCCAAATATATGTGGATGTCTTGTTATAAGCTTTGTACAAATTCCATTAGCAACTTCACCTAGGTCAAACATTCCCTCTTCCTTACCAATCTGGCAGTGGAATATAACCTGAAGAAGTACATCACCTAATTCCTCTATCATTTCATCTATATCGTCATTTTCAATAGCGTTGTAAAGCTCATAAGCTTCTTCAATGACAGAATTTTTAAGAGATTCATGAGTCTGTTTCTTATCCCAGTCACATCCATCTGGAGCTCTTAATTTATCCATTATAAGCTCTAAATCGTGAACTGTATTGTATTTCTTATTTTCCACTCTAGGGACATAAAGGCTCGTTAAGTAGTCAAATTCATTTTCAGCCCAGTCTAACTCACAAAGTCTAACCTTCTTGATGAATTCTTCTCCTTTTATACCCGCTCCTCTTACAATATAAACCTCTTGTTCATCGTCGTATCTATTCATAAGGTATAGCTTAACCTCTGAAGCTATAAACTCATCATATACCTGTGTAACAATTAGATTTATATCTGTATCTATATAAGATGTCTGCATTTCAAATGCATCTACTAATCTAAATCCATTTGAAGGGTCAAATGCTAAGGCTTCAAACATAGCGTCTACAAAACTCATTGAAGCCACGACATTTACATCTATATTGTTTTCTTTAGCTAATTTTTCTATCATGTCTACTGTTTTTTCAGCAACTCTAGGATGCCCTGGAACAGCATAAACAACATCTTCACTCTTACCTTCTTCAACTATAAACTCAGATATTTTTCTGTACACATCGTCAAAATCGTCGTTTTCATCGTAAAAATGGTCTAGTGATTCAAATTTAGTTAATTTTTCAAGATCTTTTACTACAGGATGTTTCTCTGTTCTTAAAAATACTTTTTTAGAGTTTTTAAGAGCTTCTATAGCACCATAACTTATTAGAGATAAATCTCCAGGTCCTAATCCAACTATATTTATCATAATCTATCACCCTTTATAATTTATAATCGTTTTATTTTACAAGTCTAACTTTTTTAAGTACTTTATATATTTTATCACCCTTAGGCATAGTTTTTATTTCTTCTACTGTTATAGCACCTATTCCTAAAAGAACAACAACGTATACTACAGCACCAACTATTATTGAAAGTAGTGTAGCTATTGTATTTCCTAGCATAGGAGATGTTACAAAGTATGCTAATTTAACAGCTGCAAACATTGATATAACTGTTATTAAAGGTTTTATTATAAATTCTCTCTTAGAGAATTTTACACCCATCGCTTTTTTAACGAAAGCTATGTTTATTATAGCTGCAACTGTATACGCAGTTACTGTACCCATTGCAGATCCAAGTACGTTTATTGATGGTATTGCAGTTAATGTATAACTTATAGTTATTTTAAATGTCATACCAACTATTAAAGCTATAACTGGAACTATAGCTTTACCCATTCCCTGAAGTATTCCTGTTAATGTCTGTATTAATCCAAGGAATATTACACAAGGAGTAAGTGTAAATAATATTGTACCAACTGTTGAAGGCTCTGCAGGGAATAGTAATTTCATTATTGGACCAGCAAGTGAAGCCATACCAAATGCACATGGTAATACTATTATTAAAGTGACTTTTACTGCACTTAATGTATCTTTTCTAGCTTTTTCTTTATTTCCTAATGCATAAGCCTGAGATATAGATGGAACTAAACTCATACTCATAGCAGTAGTTATAACTGCTGGAAGGTTGATTATAGACATAGCCATACCTGTAAGCTGTCCAAACATAGAGTTTGCTTCTTTTAGGCTATATCCTGCCACCATAAGTCTTCTTATAACTATACCGTTGTCTACCATATTTACAAGTGGCATAACTGATGCTCCTATAGTTATTGGTATTGCAACAGCTAATAGGTTTTTAAATATTCTACTAAAGCTTTCTTCTTCAAATCTTTTACTTTTTTCTAATCTTTCTCTTCTTTCTTTAGCACCTCTTGCAAATGCTGCAAGTAAGTAAATTATTGATGCTAAAGCCCCTATAGCTGCCCCAGATATCGCACCTGCTGCCCCCATAGTAGGTCCAGCTGATTTCATAAGCATATAAGCTAATCCTAAACCTAGAACAACTCTAAATATCTGTTCAACTATCTGAGATATGGCAATCTTAGTCATATCTTTCTGTCCCTGGAAATATCCTCTATACGCAGACATAAGAGGTACTATTATTAGCGCTGGAGCTATAGCTCTCATTGAATTTAATGCATCTGGATTTTTTATAAATTTAGTAACTATCCATTCTGCACCAAAGAAGAATATACAGAACGAAATTATACCTGTTATGAAAAGTACCTTACTAGATACCTTAAATACTTTGTTCGCTCCTCTTTCATCTCCTATCGCTAACTTTTCAGAAACTAGTTTCGCAACCGCAGTTGGAAATCCAGCTGTAGCTAGCGTTAAAAATAATGTATATACTGGATAGGCAGACTGATAATAACCCATCCCTGTCGATCCTATCATATTTCCTAGAGGTATTCTGAAGAATGCACCGATTATCTTAACGGCAACACCAGCTATCCCTAGAATAAGTGCTCCTTTCAAGAAAGAGTCTTTAGTTTTATCTTTACTCATAATTTTCCTCCATCTTTATTTTATATAACAGATTTTACTATACCATATTTCAAGTTAAATATTCAAGTTTACGCATTAATTTCTTTGAATTTCTAACGTTCTCAGAGTTTTCTAAAACATTTTTTATTTGATTTTTTACAAAAAAATAAACTGTTTTCTCAATTTTTTATCAAGAAAACAGTTTATATTATGTTTTTAAAAATTATTCTTCTTAAATTATATTATTTTTCTACAAATTCTGCAGATTCTATTACTTTATCGAATTTTTCTATTTTAGCTTTTTTCTGAAGTTCTGCTATTTTTTCACCGTATTTATTTTTTAGTATTTCTTCTTTTATACCTTCTTTAGCTTCATCAAAGCTAGTAGTTTCTTTTATTCTATCTGTTACTTTTATTATATGGTATCCAAAGTCTGTTTTTACAAGATTTGATACTTGTCCTGGTTCCATACCAAATGCGGCATCTTCAAATTCCTTAACCATCATACCTTTACCAAATGCTCCTAAAGCTCCACCATTTGCGGCACTTCCTGGGTCCTGAGAGTATTTTTTAGCAAGTTCTGCAAAATCTCCACCAGCTTTTACTTCTTTTAAAACTTTTTCAGCTTTTTCTTTAGCTTTTTTCTGTTCTGCTTCTGGAAGAGGTTTATTCTGGTCGTCTGTAGTTTTTATAAGTATATGTGATGCCTCAACTTCATCTTTTTTGTATTCGTCGATATGTTCATCATAGTATTTTTTCATTTCAGAATCAGAAACTTTTTCTTCACTGTAGAATTTTTCCTGAGATTTCTGTATTAAAAGACTTAACTTAGCCTGTTCTTTTAGAAAATCATCACTTATCCCTAAATCTTCAGCTGATTTTTTTATTTGTTCATCTGAATTTACATAAGTTTTTAAATCATTGTAAGAAGACTGTATTTCCTTATCAGTTACTTTTATTCCTTCTTTTTCTGCATTTTGAGCTAATAATTCAGTATTTATCATTTGGTCTAATACTAAAGTTTTGTATTTATCCTTATATGTCTGCCCACTCTGGTCTTTCTGTTCCCAACCTTCAGCTCCACCTATAGTAGATTCTACTGACGCCTTGTTCATTTTTAACATAAACTCATACTGTCCTAAAGTTATTTTTGTCCCATTTACATCTGCAACAGCTTCGTTTAAATCTTTCTGCTTACAAGCAACTAAAGATAAACTCATCAGTCCCGCAAGCACAATTGTCATTAATTTTTTCAAATTGACACCCCTTTTCTAATTTAATTTAAGTTAATTATCATACATCTATCTCTATATTATCATGTAGAGATTTTTATTGCTACTTATCTTTATTTTCTTCGTTTTTCTCTTTTTTCTCTTCGTCTTCTTTTTCAAATTTTTCCACATATTCTTCTAACAATATCTGTATCTCTTCAACAACCTTATATCCAACCTTAGATTTTGCTCTATATCTCATATATGGATTTAAAAATACTTCATTTTTAATTTGATATACTTTTTCGATTTTTAGCTTTTTACAAAGAGATTTTATATACGCTATAGACAATAATGTCTGAGTAGGTCTTGGTATATCAGAGAATCTATCCTCTAATTCCTCTTGAACTTCGTACATATCTTCTTTACTATCGATTGAAGCAATTTTTTTGTACATTTCAATTTTTGCCATCTCATCCTCTATATATCTATCTGGTATATATGCATCCACTGGTAAGTCTATTTCTACATCTAATTCTATTACTTCAGGTTCTCCTTTAATTTTTCTAATAGCTTCATTTAACATCTTAACGTATAAATCGTAACCTATTACAGCCATGTGTCCATGTTGCTGAGCACCTAACACATCACCAGCACCTCTTATCTCAAGGTCACGCATAGCTATCTTAAATCCAGACCCAAACTCAGTAAATTCCTTTATAGCTTTTAATCTCTTCTCTGCTATTTCACTAAGGCTCTTATTTCTCTCGTACATCAAGAACGCATATCCCTGTCTAGTACTTCTACCCACACGTCCTCTAAGCTGATAAAGTTGAGCAAGCCCCATCTTATCAGCATCGTAAATTATCATTGTATTGGCATTTGCAATATCCATACCTGTTTCTATTATAGTAGTACATACAAGAACGTCATATTCTTTTTGCATAAATGCTATTATAATATCTTCAAGCGTCTTTGAACTCATTCTACCATGAGCAACAGCAACTCTTGCATCTGGAACTAGCTTTCTAACCTTGTCTGCAATCCCTTCAATTCCCTCTACTCTATTGTAGACGAAGAATACCTGCCCACCTCTTGAAATTTCCTTTTCAATTTCATCCTGAATAATACTATCTCTAGCTTCTGTAACATAAGTTATTACTGGATGTCTTTCCTGTGGTGGCTCTTCTATTACACTCATATCCCTTATTCCAGATAATGACATGTGAAGAGTTCTAGGAATTGGTGTTGCAGATAGTGTAAGAACATCTACAGTATTTTTTACTTTCTTTAAAGTTTCCTTGTGCTTAACCCCAAATCTCTGCTCCTCGTCTATTACAACAAGTCCAAGCTTTGGGAGCTCTATATCTTTAGAAATTATTCTGTGCGTACCTATAAGTACATCTACCATTCCTTTTTTAGCATCTTCTATGATTTTTTTCTGTTGCTTAGGAGTCTTAAATCTACTAAGAACCTCTACTCTTATCGGATAATCTGCAAATCTTTCACTAAATGTATTGTAATGCTGCTGTGCAAGTATAGTCGTAGGAACAAGTATAGCAACCTGTTTTCCATCCATACAAGCCTTAAATGCAGCCCTTATAGCGACTTCTGTTTTTCCGTATCCAACATCTCCGCATATTAATCTATCCATAACCCTTGAAGATTCCATATCCTTTTTAGTATCTTTTATAGCTTTAAGCTGGTCATCTGTCTCTTGATATGGGAATTTATCCTCAAATTCTTTCTGCCATACTGTGTCTTTAGAGAATTTATATCCCTTGATTTTTTCCCTTTTGGCATACAGGTTGATAAGTTCCTGAGTCATATCCTCGATTTCTTTTCTGACCTTAGCCTTAGCCTTTGTCCACTCTTGTGTCCCAAGTCTACTAAGTTTGACCTTCTCAGCCTCAGCTCCGATATATTTCTGAACCTTGTCCATTTGGTCAATAGGCACATATAAATTATCTCCATCTCTATAGACTATCTTCATATAGTCTTTCTTAATTCCATCAACAGTTATCTGATCTATACCTGTATATCTACCTATACCGCTATTTTCGTGAACTACGTAATCTCCAGGATTTAAGTCTAAGAATGAATCTATTTTCTGTGCATTTGTATTTTTCTTTTTCTTCTTTTTCGATTTTAATCCACTTCTCTGAACACCGATCATTTCTTTATCAGTTATAATAGTGAACTTAATATCTCTATACTGGAACCCTTCGCTAATTGCAGCTTCCATTATTATAGCCTGAGATGATTTTATCTCTGTATCTCTCTTTTTAGCTATCGAAGTTTCAACATCGTATTCAAATAAAGCTTCTTTTAATTTCTTTGCCCTTTCTGAGCTGTTCACCGCAAGAATAATCTTGTGCCCAGAGTATTTTAATCTCTGAAGCTCGTCTGCAAGAATATCTATCTTTCCATTAAATGATGGCACCTCTCTACTGTCGAAGTTCAATATTTCCTTTACATTAAATCCTTTAACAGCCTTTGGTAATAGAGAGTTTATCACTATATTTCTATCGCCTATACAGTACTCTAAATCTATATAATTGTAGACTAAATTTCCCTGAGATTTTAGTGCAGTTCCTCTTTCCAAGTTCATCTTGTAGCTGTCTTTAAATTCTTCAGCAAAATTTTCGCATCTTTCTTTCATCCTAGATATATCATTGATAAATACTATCGCCTTTTTATCTAGATATTCAAAAATACTCTTCTCTACATCTGGATAGAAGTAGTCTATATAGTTTTCTATTCCATCAAAGTACTCTTTTCTCGCAATTTTATCTATAACAGCCTCTACATCGTCACTGCACACTTTTCCTCTATCTTTTTTCATCCTAGAAACTGTTTCTTCAACATTTTCAGGATAGATAAATTCCCTAGAAGGAGTAATTATAAACGATTTCAGTTTATCTATAGATTTCTGAGAAAATACGTCAAATGTTCTTATTGAGTCGATTTCATCATCAAAGAACTCAATTCTTATAGGGTTTTCATATTCAAGTGAGAATATATCTACAATCCCACCTCTTACGCTGAACTGTCCAAACCCCTCTACCTTTGATACTCTCTCATATCCTAATGAAACCAACTTTGAAGATAACTCTTCTATATCTACTATATCTCCTACCTTGTATTTAAAAGTATTATCTAATAATACATCTTTAGGTAGGTATTTTCTAAGTACCGCATCTGCAGTTGTAACTAGCATTAACTTTTCTTTTTTTGCCAATTTAAGCAGCGTCTTTATTCTTTTCGCTTCCTGCTTTCTATCTTTAGCATCTAAGTAATAAAATCTTATCTCATCTGAAGTTAAAAGCTCTACCTTATCATTAACGTAGAATTTTAAATCTTCGTAAATCTTTCTCGCTTCATATTCAGTTGAACCTACAAAAACAATAGGCCTTGAAAGATCCTTGAATAGAGATGAAGATATATGAGCTTTTTGAGCCTGATTTAGACCATTTACAAGCAGACATCTTCCCTCTACATCAAGTTTTTCTTTAAGTTTTATATATTCCTTTGAATTCTGAAGCGGATTAAAAAATATATCTCCCATTTTTTTCGCTCCTTTAATTCTCTACATTATATATTAAATTATTTTCCTTAACTCTAGCTTATTAAGTATCTATTTATTTCAAAATCACTCTTTACTTTGATAGTTATTATCCGTTGTATTTATTCATAGCCATGTCGATTCCTTCTCTTATCATAGAATCTATTGCTTTTGCAGTTTTTTCAAATCCTTCATTCATAGCTTCGTCCTGTTCTTTTGGAACTCTTGAAAGAACGAAATCAGCTAAATCTCTTCCTTTATCTGGCTTTCCAACACCTACTCTAAATCTTGGGAAATCTTTAGTTCCTAAGCACTGAGTTATAGATCTCATACCGTTGTGTGTACCTGGGCTTCCTTTTTTTCTTATTCTAAGTTTTCCTACATCTAAATCTATATCATCGTATATCACTATCAGTTTGTCTAAATCTGGTTTATAGAACTGATAAAGGCTAACTACAGACTCACCACTTAAATTCATATAAGTTGTGGGTTTTACAAGAACAACCTTCTCTGTCCCAACTCTACCTTCTCCTATTAAAGCCTTATGTTTTATCTTTGTAACACTTATTCCGTATTCATCTGCTAATCTGTCTATTACTTCAAATCCTGCATTATGTCTAGTCTTTGCGTATTTTTGACCTGGATTTCCAAGTCCTACTATTATATACATTTGTTCATCTCCTTTTTTAATCAATTTTTATATTATCCTAAATTATTTTCTCAATTATATCGAGGTAGCACTTTACTATATCAAATCCGAGAATATTCAATATAGCTGCGATAATTATATACGGAGCAAAAGCAATTTTTTTATCCCTATTTCCACAGATAAATCTTATAATCAAAAATATTGCAGAAACAAGAAAAGAGCCCGGTATCAACGATAACGAACTTTTAAATCCAATAGTCATAGCACAAAGAGCATACACACCTACATCTCCTGTACCCATCATATTGGTCGCCTTTACTATTAAATATGAAATCAAAGCACATAGCAAACCTGCCAACACACTATCTACTAAGATTTCAACATTTCCATTTACAATTTTAACTACACTCTGAATTATTATACCACTAAAAACAAGAATATCATACACATACATTGTATAATAATCTATTAAACTTATAATAATTGCTAAAATAAAAAATATAAAATAGCCAAATCTATCCAAATTATTTGGATAAATTTTAAAAATAGAGATAGTGTATGCAAATGTAGATATTATTAAGAATATCTTCAATTTTTTTATATTGATTTTTTTATAATCCTCTTCTTCGATAAAAGCTTTTACAACTTTTTGTACGATTGAAGTAATTATTATTGCAAATAAAAACGATAAAAATAAAATCTCAAACTTTTCTAAATCCATCTTTTAATTTTCTCTCCTTATATTTAATTTACTTTCCGTATTAATAAATATTTCTATCAATATTATTTACAATATATTTTCATTTAATACTTTTATTTTATATTTTATTATTTATTAAAATAATTATATCTCATTATATTTTTAATATATAATTTACTATCTTGTTTATTTTTTCATACAAATTCCATTATATCTACATTATTATTTCATTTTCATTTATATTTTGTTACAAAATAATAGTAATTTTTTAGTATATTTATTTTGTAGTTACATAACATTTACAGAAATCGTTTTTTTGTTATTTTTATTTCAATCTATGCTATAATCATAAAAAATAAATTTCAAGGAGGATTTACCCTATGAATATCAAAAAAAATAAAACACTTTATTCTTTATTATTATCTGGAGTATTAATATTTAGTTCATCTGCTCCTATACTAGCAAGTGTTAATGCAGAGGAAGTTACATCTGAAATTCCTTTATTAGAAGAAGTTAGCACTACAGATAATGCAAATTCTGATGTAACTGTCATAAACAATGTTGATGAGTTAGAAAACTACATAGCTGATTATGTATATGAACATAAAGCAGAAATAACACCCTATTATGTTGGTTGGAAAGATGACTTAGTTTCTGGACAAAATTACTGGAATAAATCAAAACAAGGTAAATGTGTGGCTAAAGTTATAAGTCCAAGCTCTATAGTAAAAAATGCTATTTTAAGTTTAACTATAAAAGATATACAAAATCTTTCTTATAAAGCTTTAGCAAAGAAAATTGCAAGTAAGGGTATAAAAGCAAATATATCTCTTGCTGTAGCTTATGATATAGCTAAGTGTGTAAAAAAATATCCATTTAGTTAAATGTATAAATTTAGACTATTTATAAAAAGGATAGATTTTTATGAAAAAAAATAATTGTATTAATTTAATTTTAAAATTTATTTTTCGATTTATACAACTTTATCTTATCTTTGCTGCTGCAAACGTAGTATTTGATAATAATTTCAACTTATTAAATTTATCCTCTATTTCTTTAGATGATTTAACTTTTGATATACTATTTTTCATTATTATAGTATTTATTGAGTTTAGAGATAGATTCTCTTTAAAAGATAAGACCAGCTATTAAAAGTCAATAGCTGTAATAAAAAAATAATAATATTTTAAATTAAAAATAAAAATTTGCATCACAAAAAAGCCTAACGGCTAGTTAAAATTTAAAACT
>NZ_JBLOUI010000012.1:0-52922 GCF_047807365.1 Peptacetobacter sp. AB800
AAACAATCAGGGCATTTTATGTAAGGTTTCAATTTTCTCGACTCCTTTCCGTAGGGGGAATGTGTTTTTGGGTGAAATCATTGTAAACCCTACCGGGGTCGAGATTCAATACTAAATAAGTTAACAGAGCGTAAAATAGAGGTAGGAGAATTTATTATGGAAAAAATATATAAATTACAGAATGGAACAGACATAAGAGGGGTTGCATACCCTAACGATGAAAAAGAAGTAACTCTTACAAAGGTAGAAGTAGAAAAAATAGCTAGAGCATTCCATATATGGCTAAAAGAAAAAACTGGAAAAGATAAAATAGTTGTAGCAGTAGGAAATGACTCTAGAATAACAGGAGAAGAATTTAGAAATACAATAATAGAAGCATTAACATCTCAGGGATGTGATGTAGTAAATTGTAAATTATCAACAACTCCATCAATGTTTATGACAACAGTTATGGACGGATACAAATGCGATGGATCAATAATGATAACTGCAAGTCATCTACCATTCTTCTACAATGGATTAAAATTCTTTACAGAAAATGGTGGTCTTGAAAAAGCTGATATAAAAGCTATGCTTGATATAGTATGTGAAGGAAAAACAGTAGAATCTGCTGAAAAAGGTTCTATATGTGAAAGAAACCTTATAGACGATTACGCTGAAGTATTAGTTGATAAAATAAGAAAAGGTGTTAACTCTGAATCTTGCTACGAAAAACCATTTGATGGAATGAAAATAATAGTGGATGCTGGTAATGGTGCTGGTGGATTCTTTGCTGAAAAAGTACTTGAAAAATTAGGTGCTGATACAGAAGGAAGCCAGTTCTTAGAACCAGATGGAATGTTCCCTAACCACATACCAAACCCAGAAAACAAAGAAGCTATGGCTAGTATAAGTAAAGCTGTTGTAGATAATAAAGCTGATTTAGGTATAATATTCGATACAGACGTAGATAGAGCGGCTTTAGTTGGAAAAGATGGATCTTTCATAAATAAAAATGCTCTTATAGCTGTAATATCTGAAATATTATTAGAAGAAAATCCTAACACTACAATAGTAACAGACTCAATAACATCTGTAGGATTAGCTGAATTCATAGAAAATCACGGTGGAAAACACCACAGATTTAAAAGAGGATACAAAAATGTAATAAATGAAGCTATAAGATTAAACAACGAGGGAGAAGAATGTCACTTAGCAATAGAAACTTCTGGACATGCTGCAATAAAAGAAAACTACTTCCTTGATGACGGAGCTTATTTAATAGCTAAAATACTTATAAAAGCTGCTAAAATAGCTAAAGAAGGAAAAACTATAGAATCATTAATAGCTGATTTAAAAGAAGCAGCAGAAGAAAAAGAAGTAAGAATAGGAATAAATAAAGAAGACTTCAGACCATACGCAGAACAGATACTATCAGAACTAAGTGTATTTGTTGAAGAAAGTGAAAATTGGTCATTAGTTCCTAAAAACTACGAAGGAATAAGAGCTAACTGTACAGGTGAAGGAGAAGACGGATGGTTCCTAATAAGAATATCTCTTCACGAGCCTCTACTAGCATTAAACATAGAATCAAATGAAATAGGTGGAACAGATAAAATATATGCAACACTTAAATCATTCTTAGAAAACTATGATTTAAAAGGATTATAAGATACAAATTACAACTAATAAAAAATTCATAAAATAATAAATTACAAAAGATTACATTTATGTCAAAAAGCGTTACAAATATGTAACTCAAAATGACAGAGGTGTAATCTTTTTTTATGCTTTTTAATGGTACAATATATACAACAAGATAAATAAAAACAAATTAAAAAATCTTAGAAGACAGAATTATAAAAGCGAATAATAGAAATGCAATTATAGATAGATGTCACAAACGAAGGAGTGATCAATATGAAAAAAACTACAAGAACAATAATGATAGCTACACTATGTGCAGTATTAGTAGGAGGAGTGGTAGCACCAGCAGTTAACCCTGTATCAGCTGCATCAAAACCAACTAAAGTAGCTACAACAGTAGTTAAGAAAAAAAGTACTAAAAAGCTATTAAGTCAGGAACAGGCTTTAAATATATTAAACAAAATGGATAACAGTGTAGAATATATCTACATGGGAACTGAAAAAGATTTTGATGCTTTACAGGCTAAAAAATTAAAAGGTTTCGTATTCTTACCAGATGAAGAAGGAGATATGGGATACTTTGTAAATAGCAAAAATGGTCAGGTGTTCTTCTTCCATCCAAGTGGATACATGGAAAGAATAAAATAAATTAGTCCTCTCAATTTTACAATCAATATATAAATCATATCAGAGAGAAGGGATATCTTATAGGTATTCCTTTCTTTTTTTATTTTTAAATACATTTCATACACTAAAAGCTACCTTTCATACAAATTGTATTGAAAATAAAATACAAAAGAATTAATATTTATACAAATAAAAGATAAAATTTAGAAAAAATTTAGTTTTAATGAACTTTATCTTTAGTATATTGCTCTATAATTATAAATAATAAAACGAGAGAATAAATTGTAAATAAAATTGATTGTAAAATTTAAAAGAAGGGAGAGCTATGTAATTTATAAAATTATTATAGGCAGATTTAAAATTACTTATAGCGAATATAAAAATGGTGACTGATATGTATAATAATAAAGAAAACAAAAGGGAGACAGCAGCAAATATAATAGCTATAGCAATAATATTTGCAGTAATTCAAATAATAGGAATGATAGTTTGTATGCTAGTATTTCAAAATAATTTAATAATGTCTATAATAGTGATGGCTCTATCCAATGCATTGCTTTACAAACTAATGTAGAATTAAAGTGAATTTAAAATAAAAAAATGATAAAATTTTCCGTAAAAAATTAAATAATAAAAGATAAATTAGAGAAAACCTCTTATAAATTAAAAACTTGTATCGCTTATTAGATATAAAAGTATTATAATATTCTGTACAAAGTAAATTTATGAGAGGTAATTTTTATGGGAAAAATATTAGTACTTGCAGAGAAACCATCTGTTGGAAAAGATATAGCTAATGTACTTAAATGCAAAAACGAAAAAAATGGATATATAGAAGGCGATAAATATATAGTAACGTGGGCACTAGGTCATCTAGTTACACTTGCAGATCCTGAAGGATACAATCAAAAATATAAAGAATGGAAAATGGAAGATTTACCTATAATTCCAAAGTACTTGAAAACAGTTGTCATCAAAAAAAGTGGTAAACAGTATCAAAAGGTAAAAACTTTATTAGAAAGAAACGACGTATCTGAGATAGTAATAGCTACAGATGCTGGTAGAGAGGGAGAGCTAGTTGCCAGATGGATTATAGAGAAATCTGGAGTTAAAAAGCCTATGAAAAGACTGTGGATATCTTCAAACACAGATAAGGCAATAAAAGAAGGATTTGAAAAACTACAGCCATCTAAAAAATACGATAGATTATACGACTCAGCACTTGCAAGAGCTGAAGCAGATTGGATAATAGGAATAAATGCAACTAGAGCACTTACAGTTAAATACAATGCACAGCTATCTTGTGGTAGAGTACAGACACCTACTTTAAACATGGTTATGAAAAGAGAAGAGGAAATAAAAGCTTTTGAACCTAAAAAATTCTATGGAATAGAAGTAAAGGTAAATAAAGCAGGAAGTGTCATAAAATTAAATTGGAAAAATAATAAAGGAAATACATCAGTATTCAACGAGGAAATAGTAGATAAGATTATAAATAAAATAAAAGGAAATGATGCAGAAGTAAAAAAATACTCTGTAAAAACTAAAAAGAACTATTCACCTCAGTTATACGATTTGAATGAAATACAAAGAGATGCAAATAAAATCTATGGATATTCTGCAAAGAAAACTTTATCTACAGTTCAGAGCTTGTACGAAAGACATAAGCTGCTTACATATCCTAGAACAGATTCAAGATATATTTCTAGTGATATAGTTCTAAAAAAGCTATAGACGATATAAAAAATAGCGATAGTCAGTTTAAACACGACAATCTAACTAGAAACAAATGTCCGGAGTGTGGGCACTATATGCTAGAAGTAAAAACAAAAAGAGGGAAAATGCTAGTTTGTGAAAATAGAGAATGTAATACTAGAAAGATGTTATCTCAAACAACAAACGCAAGATGTCCAGAATGTCATAAGAGATTGGAGTTAAGAGGAGAAGGGGAAAATAAAATATTTGTATGTTCTTGTGGGTACAGAGAAAAGCTATCTTCTTTCAATAATAGAAAAAAAGAAGAAAAAAATAAGGCATCTAAGAAGGATATTAATAAGTACTTAAAGAATCAAAATAAAAAAGAAAATGAAAACTTTAATAATCCTTTTGCCGACGCATTGGTTAAGTTAAAAAAATAGGTGCTAATAAAACTAGGAGGCAATAAAATGAATAGTAAAAAATTTGGATTGAAAAAACTAACAACAATAATTTTAACTATATTCTTTATAGGCTCTTTAGGATATTTCCTATACACAAAAGATAGTATGGGTATATCAGTATCTGTATTTTGCTTGATACTTACAGTAGTGCTTTATCAGGTAAATAAAAGATTACCTAAACTGCTTAGTGATGGATTGTATAGTGTATTCATGTGGTATGCGTGTATAGCATCTGTTTTAGGATCTGGATATGGATTCTATGATATACCTCACTATGATGATTTTCTACATGTGACTTCTGGATTATTGACAGTTACAGCAGCATATACATTCATCAAATTTTTCAATACAGATGAACAAATAAGCAAGATGAATATTATATTTATAGCGATGTTTATGTTTATGTTTAGTATGGGAATTGCTTCATTATGGGAAATAGGAGAGTTTAGTATGGACCATATAATACATACTCATACTCAAGTAGGTGGACTTACAGATACAGTAATGGATATGATTGATGCTTTTGTAGGATGTTTAGTATCAATTCCATATGCATTGAAAAAAATTAGAAATAAAAAAAATTAAGAATCTAGTCAATTCAAATCATTTTCATAAATGTTTCATATTATATACATAGCGATAATTTATATTATAAATAAAAGATATTGATTATTTGGAGGAATAGAATGGGTAATAAAAATATTTTTTCGAAGATAAAAAAATATATATCAAAATTACTCGATTCAAAATTATTAATAGTAATTGCATTAGTATTGATATTTTTGACTATGCTCTATGTATATATAAGACCTGTAGATAGTAACTTAAAAAATGATTCTAAAGAAGTAGTTGCATACATAGACGGAGAAAAACTAAGATTCAATGAAGTAGAAAAAAGAGCCGAAGAAGCATTCTATATAGATAAAAATAATATAATAGAAAATATAGGTTCTGATAATTATAAACGAGAACTAATCAAGTATGTTGTATACGAAGATATTCTTTATAGAAAAGCAAAGGAAGAGAATGTACATGTAACAAGACAAGAAATAGAGGATACTTATGATAACCTAGAAAAATTTATAACAGGTAAGATTGGGTTGGATGAAGATGAGTTTAAAAGTAAGTATGCTGACGACAAAAATAAATTAGTAAAAAGCATGGGAAAGACTATAAAAGCGTACAAGTATCTAGATAAAAAAACGCAGGTTAGTGATTCGGAAGCTAGAGCATATTATGACGCTAATAAGGATAAATTTAGAGAAGGAGTATATAGAGATATATTTATAAGTACTGTAGATAACTCAGGTAAAAAGCTTAGCGATGAAGAAATAGCTGATGCTGAAAAGAGGGCAAATGCAATCTATAAAAAACTAGAAGAAGGATATAAGTTTGAAGACTTAGAAGAAAAGTACTCTGAGGATATAGGTGGTACTATACCAGGTGGACTAGGGGATCTTGAAATGAGTTTTACAGATAAGAATTTGAGAAAAAAAATTTCGACTTTAAAAGAAGGAGAATATATAGAAAAACCTCTAAAAAGTATTTATGGATACCACATTATAAAAAGAATTGGTACTGAGGAAGAATCTTTTGACAAAGTAAAAGAGGAAATAAAAAGTATGCTTTCTTATAAAAAACAAATCAAACTTATGGAAGAATTGATGAAAGAGTACAATGTTGAAATAAAAGATAAATATAAGATAAAACTAGGTGCAGCAGATTTGTTGCACCTTTTTAAATTTTTGATATAAATATAAAAATTAGAAGGAATTGAAAAATTTAAAAAGAATAATATAATATAGAAAAAATATATCTACAAAGAGAAGGAGTGTTTTTTTTATGATAAGAAAAAAATCAGAAACAACTACACAGGTTAGAGAACATGTTCAGGGTGGAAAAGGAAAGGGAGATTTTACAGTATTAGTAACTCCAGAAGAATTAAGAGGACATGGTAGACTATTCAATAGAATAGTATTAGAACCAGGTGCTTCAATAGGTGAACACGATCATACTAAAGATTTTGAAGTATATTATATACTAAGTGGAAAAGGACTAGTTAATGACAATGGAAAAGAAATTGTTGTAGAAGAAGGCGATGTTATATACACAGCAGATGGTGCAAAACATTCAATAGAAAATATAGGAGATGAGCCGTTAGATTTCTTAGCAGTAGTTCTTTTTGATGAAAAATAATATACTGCATTATACAGAATTGTTTGAAAAATTATTAAAAAAATGATATATTACTTTTAGGTATTATTTTGAAAATATAAAGTAAAGGAGGAGATATAAAATGAAAGATTTTAATGAAAATAAAAAAATAATATTATTAATAATTATTGTACCACTTCTCCTAGTAGGACAGTATTTTATGTTTTCAAAAGGGATAATAACTCCGCTAGTAAAAGGCGTAGAAATAAAGATTATCGGAGGAAATTATATAAAAGACCTGGATAAATATATTATAAAACTAGGCGATGAGGTTGAAATATCTGCAGGAAATTATGTAAAAATACCTAGATATGCAAAGGATCCAGAGCTTTGGTTCAATGTATTAGATGATACCGGTATTGCAGAGATTAAAGGCAACAAGATGACTGCACTAAAAGAAGGGTATACTTCTGTAGCGGTTATGAAGGGGACTAGGGTACTTAAAAAGGCTATGATAAAAATAGTTAACCCTGATGTTGAGAGTTTAGACCTTGATTTAAGTGATAGCTTAAA
Source organism: Peptacetobacter sp. AB800 (assembly GCF_047807365.1). Classification (NCBI taxonomy): domain Bacteria; kingdom Bacillati; phylum Bacillota; class Clostridia; order Peptostreptococcales; family Peptostreptococcaceae; genus Peptacetobacter; species Peptacetobacter sp. AB800. Next base: position 7,140 of record NZ_JBLOUI010000012.1, read on the forward strand.
ATATGTAGGTGATAAGGCAACTATAACAAGCTCAGTTGCTATATCGAGTTATAAGAAGTTTACGGATACATATAAAACAAAATATATAAGCAGCAACGAATCTGTATTGAAGATAGAAGGAGATAATGTAGAAGCTGTAGGAGTAGGAAGTGCGACTATAAGTGGCGAATGTGGTGGGAAAACTGTAGAGATACCACTGGAAATAGAGGCAAAAGTTGCTAAACTAGAAGTTCCAAATGAATTTGTACTAGAAGAAGGTCAAAGTGCAACGATAAAAGCGAAGATAACTACTTCTCCTAAAGGCCTAAAAGCTCCAAATGTAGAGTATAACTATTCAACTAAAAAGAAAAAGGATGAAAGAGCTGCTTATGTATCTGAAAAAGGTGAAATATCAGCGGTAAGAGAAGGTACTGAAAAAGTTATAGTGTCTTGTGGTGAAAAGAAGGCAACTGTAAAAATAACGGTAAAGAAAAGAAGTATTAAAAATAGTTCTATAAAGAATATCAATTATTCATACAATATTGAAGAAGGAAAAGTAAAGATAGAAATAAGTTGGGATTCTTTGGATGGAATAAAATCTTATGAGATTTATGCTAAAAAATACGATGATGAAGGATATGAAGTATTAAAATCAATTCCACAGTCTGAAGAAAAAGAAGGTAAGATTAATACAACTATAGAAATTGAATCATCTAATGAAGAGGAAACTGAAGGTGAAAATAAGGAAAAGACTTTAGAAATATATATAGTTGGAGTAGGTGAAAATGAATCTACAAAGCCGAGTGAAAAAATTATAATCAAATATTAAGAAAATAAAAGAGGGTATCTCAGTTAATTAATTGAGATACCCATATTTTTTATTCTTGATTATTATTTTGATCTTTTGGATTATCAAAATTGCTCATATTTATTTCTTGAGATTTAGTTTCTACGTATTCTGTAATATATACTTTTAAAACCCCCATTATTGGAGTAGATAGAATCATACCTGGTATTCCAAAGAATCCTCCACCTACAGTTACCGCAAGTATTGTAAGGAATGGACTTAAACCAAGCTGACCACCGACAACCTTAGGCTCTATAAATGCAACTTCTACCTGCTGAACAACAAGAAGATATATTAAAGAGAATAATGCTATCTTAGGATCTGAGAATAGATTTATTAAAATAACAGGAGCCATACCTATTGCAGGTCCAAAATAAGGAATCATATTCATAAGTCCCATTAAAGTACCAAATAATAACGCATATTTAGACTTCAATACAAAAAGACCTATACCAGAAAGTACTCCTACGATGATAGAGTCGAATATCTTTCCAGTAAAATATTTACCTACATTTTCATTAAGATCTCTTGAAACTGTCAACACAAAACTAGCTTTTTTATCACCTAAAGCTACATATACAACCTTCTTTAAAAAATCAAATATCTTTTCTTTTTCAAGAAGTATGTAGAAGCAAATGATAAATGCGAGTACAAGATTGAATATAAACTTACCAAATGAGAATGTCTTTTTAAATATTTCTCCTATAGATCCTACAAATAAACTACTTAAATTAGGAAGCATGTTAGAAATTTTATCCCATATTTCCTGCATAGTAGCTGCATCTATATTTTCTAAGTGTCTTGAGAAGTTTATTAAGAATTTTTCTGTTTCAGCAAAGTATGTTGGAGCGTGATTTACTATGTCTATAATACTCTCTATTATCACAGGTAAGGTCATAAAAAGTATAGCAAGTAATACTGCAATAAGCCCACCATAAGCTATAAATAGAGAAGCGCCTCTTTTAGCTTTAAACTTATTTTCGAAAAACTTTATAATTGGATTGAATATATACGCCAAAACAAAAGCTATAACGAAAGGCATAAGTAAGCCTATAAGGAAATCGAGCATTCCAAAGAAATACTGGTAGTTATCGATAAGTTTTATGATTAAATACGTTAAAACTAGTGTGAAAACTACATTTAAGTAAACTTTCTTTTTTTTACGTTTAACACTCAATATTTTTAACTCCTTTCAAAAAATTTTAAGTTTTAAATAATTTTTAAAAATCTATAAAAAAGATTATACATTTTTTAATTGCTTTATACAAGGGATTAAATATTAAGAAAAAATAAAGAAAAAATCAAATAAAAAAAATAAATTGAAGTGAAAGAATCAAAAATTGCAAAATTCTTGACTTAATTAAAAACTACTGATATAATTGCAAATAGATAACACAATTTTTAAAAATAAGAATTGTATATATTTATATTAAATGCAGTGAAAAGAAGAGTAGGTATTTTCTAATAGTTACAGAGAGTCGGCGTTGCTGAGAGTCCGATTGCTAATTGTCTATACTGAAGAACATCTTGGAGCAGCTGACCGAAAGCATTTTGTTAGTAGGCTCAGACGGCAGGAACCGTTATATTCTATAAGCAAAAGCTTTATGAGTGGCTGAGATTATCAGCAATCAGGGTGGTACCGCGAATTGATTATTATACCTTTCGTCCCTATTATGGGATTGAAAGGTTTTTTTATTTTAAAAAAAGAAAAGGTGGAGAAAATATGCAGAAAGAATTTTTAGAAATAAAAGAGCTTTATAGAAACAAAGAAGCTCACGTTGGGCAGACTGTAAAAGTTGCTGGATGGATAAGAACATCAAGAATGTCAAAAAACTTCGGATTCATAGAATTAAATGATGGAAGTTTCTTCAAAAATATGCAGATAGTATTAGATGAAAAATTAGAAAACTTCAAAGAAATAGGTAAATTACCTATATCATCTTCAATACTAGTAGAAGGTGAATTAGTATCTACAGAAGGTGCTAAACAGCCAGTAGAAATACATGCTACAAAAGTAGAAGTAGAAGGTATGTCAGATAGCTCATACCCACTTCAGAAAAAAAGACATACATTAGAATACTTAAGAACAATAGCACATTTAAGACCTAGAAGTAATACTTTCTCTGCAGTATTCAGAGTTAGATCTTTAGCAGCTTATGCTATACATAAATTCTTCCAGGAAAGAAACTTCGTATACGCTCACTCTCCAATCATAACAGGAAGTGACTGTGAAGGTGCTGGAGAAATGTTCAGATTAACTACTTTAGATATGGAAAACCTTCCAAGAACAGAAGAAGGAAAAATAGACTACTCTAAAGATTTCTTCGGTAAAGAAGCTAACCTTACTGTTTCTGGACAGTTAAATGCTGAAATAATGGCTCTTGCTTTCAGAAATGTTTATACATTTGGTCCAACATTCAGAGCAGAAAACTCATACACTGGTAGACATGCATCTGAATTCTGGATGATAGAACCTGAAATAGTATTCGCTGACCTTGAAGACAACATGGAATTAGCAGAAGATATGATAAAATACATAATAAACTATGTAATGGAAAATGCTCCAGAAGAAATGCAGTTCTTCAATAGTTTCATAGACAAAGGATTATTAGAAAGATTAAACAACGTAGTAAACTCTGACTTCGTAAGAATAACTTACACAAAAGCTATAGAATTACTACTTGAATCAGGACATGAATTCGAAAACCCAGTAGAATGGGGATGCGACCTTCAGACTGAACACGAAAGATATATAACAGAAGAAATATACAAAGCTCCAGTATTTGTTACTGACTATCCAAAAGATATAAAAGCATTCTACATGAGAATGAATGAAGATGGTAAAACAGTAAGAGCTATGGACTTATTAGTTCCAGGAGTTGGAGAAATAGTTGGAGGATCTCAGAGGGAAGAAAGAGAAGATGTACTTCGTGCAAGAATGCAGGAAATGAACTTAAACGAAGAAGATTACTGGTGGTATCTGGAACTTAGAAAATACGGAACAGCTACTCACTCTGGTTTCGGTCTAGGATTTGAAAGAATAATAATGTACATGACTGGTATGTCAAACATAAGAGACGTAATACCATTCCCAAGAACTCCTAAAAATGCAGAATTCTAATAACTTAAAAAATAGGCTATCGCAATATTTTGCGGTAGCCATTTTTTATACTTAATTTCAAGAGAAAAAGCTGTCGATTAATATTCATACGACAGCTTTTCCTAAAATATGTATAATAAAATAAATTGGGGTTAGAGGCAAATTCTATTTACCAGATATGCATAAAGTGCTGTAATGTTAATGTAACAGCTGTTATACCTATCCAGCAAGACATTCCAAGAAGTATTGGTTTACCACCACTTTTAACTAGTTTAACTATATCTGTATTGAATCCTATTGCAGCCATAGCCATTATTATAAAGAATTTAGATAATTCTTTGAATGGTAGGAAGAATTCTGGTGATACACCAGCAGATGTAGCTACTGTAGTTATTATACTTGCTCCTATGAAGAACAGTATAAAGAAAGGGAATACCTGTTTTAGTGGTATATTATTACCATTTTCCATCTCTGCTTTTCTAGCTCTTCTGAAAGCTAAGAATAGAGTTATTGGTATGATTGCTAATGTTCTAGTTAATTTTACAGTTACTGCTTTATCAAGTGTCCGGCTTCCTAACTGATATATACTATCCCAAGTAGATGCAGCTGCTGTTACTGAAGAAGTATCGTTAACTGCAGTTCCAGCAAATACTCCAAATGCTTCACCAGATGTTGTAGAGAAACCAAGAAGAGCACCTAAACTAGGGAATAATAAAGCAGCTAGTACGTTGAATAAGAAGATGACTGATATTGCTTGAGCTACTTCCTCTTCGTTGGCATCTATAACTGGTGCAGTGGCAGCTATTGCAGAACCACCGCAAATAGAAGATCCGACACCGATAAGTGTAGATATTTTTTCAGGCATATCTAATTTTCTATGAAGTAGATATGCAATTATAAGTGAAGTAGATATTGTGCAGATTATTATAGGTAAAGACTGTTTACCTGTTTCCATAACTACTTCAAGATTCATACCAAATCCTAAAAGGACTACAGCATATTGTAATATTTTTTTAGATGTATATTTAATTCCAGGTTCGTATGGTTCTTTATTTTTTATAAACGTTGTAAGAACCATACCGATAAGTATTGCGAACACTGGACCTCCTATTATCGGAAATTTTTTTCCAAGTAGTACTGAAGGGATAGAAATGGCTAAGCACATTAAAAGACCCTTCCATTTTTCTTTTATAAAGTTCATATAAATTAATCCTCCTAAAGCTTATATTAATAAGTTGAGTTTACATTGATGCGTTTATTGCAGCAATTGTTCCATCTGCTACAGCAGTTGCAACCTGTCTAACTGGTTTTACTCTTATATCTCCAACTGCATAAACACCTTTTATTTCTGTTTCCATTTTTTCATCAACTGGTATAAAACCATTTTCCAATTTTAAATCAGTGTATAGCTCTGTATTAGGAACAGTACCTGCGTATACAAATACACCGCATCCTGGATCAGATATTGTTTCTATACTACCAGTTTTTTCATCTGATATATCAAGAGATTCAACCCTTTCTTTTCCGTAAACAGCGTGAAGTCTTGATTCTAATCTTACATTTATATTGCTAGTTTTTTTGATTTTTTCTCTAAACTCTGCTATACATCCAAGAGAATCTTCAAAGTGTATTATTGTAACACTCTTAGCGAACTGTGAAAGATAAAGAGCTTCTTTTACAGCACCATCTGCACCACCTACAACATATACATTTTTTCCTATATAGTCTTTTCCATCTTTAGCTGCATTAAGACCTATTCCTTTTCCAGCTAATTCTAATTCGCCTTCTATACCAAGTTTTCTTGCTCTAGTACCGTTGGCTATTATTATTTTCTTTGTTTCATAAGTATTGTTATTAGTGAAGACTAATTTAACATCACCTTTAAAATCTACATTGTTTACATCTTCGTAAACTATTTCTATTCCTGCGTTTTCCGCCTGTTCTTTTAATCTTTCAGAGAAACTAACTCCTGTCTCCCCAGTTACTATTCCTGCGTAGTGAGTTACTGTAGAAACTTTTCCTATAAGTCCACCGATTTTTTCTTTTTCTATTATAAGTACTTTTTTTCCTCTACTTTTAGCATATATTCCAGCACTTACACCAGCTGGTCCTGCTCCTATTATTACTATATCGTACATAATTTCGTTCCTCCTTTTAAAAATTAAAGTGTTTAAATTTTTTAATTAGCTTTTGTTTTGCGTTTGTTCTTTGCTATGCTTTAACTATAAACCTTAATAACTATTTTGTAAAATTATGTATAATAATATATAGATAAATATAACTTATGGTATAAAAATTAGCTTTCCATATGGTAGAAAAATCAATATTAATATAAAATAAATTTATAAGCTAAAATAATGTAATAGCGAAATAGGATAATAGGAAAGTATGTTATATAAGGCAAAAAGGATTTTTTAAAAATAAGATGTGTTAGAGGAAAGCACAAAATTTTGGAGGAAAGATATGCTAGATTTTAGAATTGAAACTTTTTTAAAGGTATGTGAGTATATGAATTTTACTCACGCTGCAGAAGCACTTTGTATGACTCAGCCAGCTGTATCCCAGCATATAAAGTATCTTGAGGAAAAATATGAAACACCACTATTTATAAGAGATAAGAAAAAATTAACTCTTACACCAGCTGGAGAAATACTTAGATCTACTTTAGAAACTATGAGAAACGATGAAACTACAATGAAAAATAGAATGAAGGAGAGTATGATAGGAAAGAAAATCCTAACTTTTGGGGTGACTATGACTATTGGTGGATATACCGTTATTCCTTCGTTAATAGACTTTATAAAGGCAAACCCAGATATGGATTTTCAGGTTAGATACGGAAATACTCAAATGCTTCTTTCTTATCTTCATGAAGGAAGTATAGATTTTGCAATAGTTGAAGGCTACTTTAAAGCAGACAACTATAATACAAGAGTATTTAAAACAGAGGATTACATAGCTGTAGCTGCTAAAGACCACAAATTCCAAAAGGATATAAAAGTTTTAAAAGATCTTACAAATGAAAGACTTCTTATAAGAGAAAACGGCTCAGGAACAAGAGCAATACTTACTAAGAGCTTGGCTGTTAAAAACCTTAATGTAGAAGATTTTCAAAGAACAATAGAGATAGAAAATATTCATACTATAGTAGATTTACTATGTCGGGATTGTGGAATTTCATTCTTATATAAATCTGCTGTTGAAAAAGAAATAGAAAATGGAACACTTAAAGAAATCAAATTAGATGATTTTAAAGTTAGTCATGATTTTACATTCTTATGGAATAAGGATAGTGCGTTCTCAGAAGACTATGAAAAAGTATTTGAGATTTTTAAGAGTTCATTAAAATAAATTCTTTTAAGTTTTAATTAAGCTTTGTGTTGTATTATATTTCTATAAAATGAAATAGGAGTGGAGAAATATGGACACAAAATTTGAATTTAAGAAACCTAATTTTGATAATATAAAAGAAAATATGAGAGGTTTTAAGGAAAAAATAAATCTAAAAAGAGAAGGAAAGCAAGCTTTAAAAGTAGCTGGTATAGCCTTTGTTATACTTCTTATTGTTTCTGTGATAGCAAGTTCTGTGCGGAGACAGTTTTTAGATGGTATGGGAAATATTAATATGTTTAGCATACTTTTAGGTCTAAATCTTGTAGGCGTTAGAATAAGAAGCAATGGAATGATGATGTTCTCTTCATCTACAATAAATATAGGAATAATAATTCTGTTATTGATACCTATATTAGCTTTAGTAGTTGCAAATATATTTATCTATAGAAGAAAAATAGAAACTATAGATAGATGTGTTGTTGAAGCTCTAAAAGTAGGTTTTATGTATGGATTATTATTGGCTATAACATCAATATTTAGTACAACAAGAATAAATCTTGGAATGGGAAATATGTTCGGATTTGGAAATAGCTATATAGCTATAGGATATAAGTTCTTCCCAGCCTTTGGAAATGGATTTTTAATAGCATTTTTAACATCTGCTATTTTAAATTATAGAAAAGAGTTCCATGGAGAATACTACACAACAGATATAATATCTGACGCTGTTAAAGAGTTTTTAAAATTATCTTTAATAATACTAGTTATAACTGTGATAGTTGTATTTACAAAGAATTCGACACTTTATGACTTTGGACTTTCAGATTATTCAAAGGGTGGAGCTGTAGTAGCGTATATTGTGCAGATGGCGGCATATTTAATTACAATAGCTACAGGTGGAATAGTACATATAGGTGATTCATCATCTATGTCTATATTCAGTATATTCAACAGTTCGACATTTACTGATACAAAACTATTTATACGGATTATATTCTGTGTATTTGCTATAGCTATGATTTTTGTTGGAGCAAATATATATAGAAATTATAGATTTGAAAATAGAAAAACAGTTCTACATTTCAGTATAGCATTTGGATTTTTAGTTGGTTTAGTAGCTAAGTTTAGCTCTATTTCACTATCAGGATCAGTAATGCAAAATATGTCATCTATGGATTTGGCAGTTAGAGCTGGAACATTTACAACCTTTGTTATCGCTATTATATCTACTGTGATATTTACAGAAATAGGATATAGAATAGCACCTCATGTAGATGATTTATTTAGATAGATATAAAAATTAAAAATAGTTTATAAAATCACCACAAAATAAAAGCTGTGGTGATTTTTTTATGAATTATTAATAGGATATAAATATAAAAGAAATTTTATTTCAAAAAGTGAGCAAGATAATGAAATAATATTGCAAAAAAATAATTGAAGTGGTAAAATCTAATTGTTATAAAGATGATATAAAATAAAAAATGAAATAAATTTTCAAAAAAGGAGAGGTTATTATGTTAGATTTAGTAAAAGGAAAGTTAATAGTATCTTGTCAGGCATTACCAGATGAACCTCTACACAGTTCATTTATAATGGGAAGAATGGCAAATGCAGCAAAAGAAGGTGGAGCAGCTGGGATAAGAGCACAGGGTGTTGAAGATATAAAAGAAATAAAAAGAGTAACAGGACTTCCTGTTATAGGAATAATAAAAAGAAATTACGATGATTCAGAAATATATATAACACCTACAAAAAAAGAAATAGACGAGCTTTTAACAACAGGATGTGAAATGATAGCTCTTGATTGTACAGATAGAAAAAGACCAGGAGATGAAAATCTTGCTGAGTTAATAAAATATATAAAAGAAAATAATGTACTAGTTATGGCAGATATATCTACTTATGAAGAAGCTATGGAAGCTGAAAAATTAGGTGTAGATTGTGTTTCTACAACACTTGCAGGATACACATCTTACTCAGTAAATAAAGTAGGACCTGATTTTGAATTAATAGATAGACTTGTTAGCGACTTAAAAGTACCAGTTATAGCAGAAGGGAAAATAAATACTCCTGAAGATTTAAAAGAAGTATATGCACACAATGTATTTTCTGCAGTAGTTGGATCAGCGATAACAAGACCACAGTTAATAACAGCTAAATTTGCAGATGCAATAAAATAATTGTGAGGGACTGTTGCAATGTTTGTATCAGTCCCTTTAAATTTAGAAATATTTGGAGGGACAAATGAGTATATTGAAGCAACTTGAAGAACCAAATTTTAAAGCAACTAAATCTGATAGAGTATTAATTGAATATATAAAAGAGAATATAGAGGATGTTGTATATAAGCCGATTTCTCAGATATCGAAGGAAAGTGGAATAGGAGAAGCAACTATAACGAGATTTTCTAAGAAAATGGGGTATAGTGGACTTCATGATTTTAAAGTTACTCTATCTCGGGAAATATCGGGATTAAAAAATAGAAATATTATAAATAAAAGTATAGAAAATGATGAAGGTGTTATGGAAAGTGCTAGGAAGTTGTTTGATTCTAATATTAGAATATTAGAAAATACTTTTAATATAATAGATGGCAATGATATCGAAAAAGCAACAGATATGATTATAAATGCAAAGAAAGTTTTCTTTATTGGGATAGGATATTCTGGTATGACTGCAGAGGATTCAAATTATAAGTTTTCTAGGATAGGATTTAATTGTATGGCTATTGGCAGTAGCCATGATATGATTATGATGGCAGCACTTATGGATGAAGATGATGTTGTTGTCGCTATTTCTCATTCTGGTGAAACTGACGAGACTGTTAAGGCTGTGAGTATTGCAAAGGCAAATGGAGCTAGAGTTATTTCTGTTACAGAGGATAGAAGCTCTAGGCTTAGAGATGTTTCTGATGTCAGTTTGAGGTATTTTTCTGGTGAGAGTATTCTTGAGACAGGTTCGATTTCTTCAAAGTTGGCACAGTTTTTTGTTATAGATCTTGTGTATACTCAGGTTGTTAAGGAGAGGTATGCTGAGGTTGTTGAGAGAAAGATTAAGACGACTGATGCGATAAAATTGTATAATGAGTAAGGATTTTATTAAATGCTACAAATTTTATTGTAGCATTTTTTATTTGTTATAAACAAGAAGTTGATATTGATAAAAATAATGAAATTTATTATAATAATAATAATTGATAAATTTTATAAAATGGAGGGATATTATGGGTTTAAAAAAATGTCCAGAATGTGGACATAGTATTTCAGAAAAAGCTAGATATTGTCCAGAATGTGGCTGTGAAATTGATTATAGCGTAGATAAAGAGCTTTTTAGCAGAAAAAAAGTGATAATACGGATACATATCAGAATGATATAAACAATATGAAAGAAAATATAAAATATAAAACTGATGAGTTTTATGATTACGTAAAAGATAAAAAAAGAGAATTAGATGTAAAAAAAGAACATATTAAGTTAGATAAAGGATTAATAAAAAAAATAGGAATACCATCACTTATATTATTATTTGGCATTATTTTAATAGTTACTCTATTTGGTTCGAAGTCTATAAACTTTGCAAAAGTAAGTACTAATACACCAACTGAAAAAATAGAAGCGAAATTAACAAAAGCTAGTACAAATGAAGAAGAAGTTTCTATGTCAGATAGAGCAAAAATGTTTTTAGAAATATATAATAATGGTACTGATGACATTATGGAGTCATTTTCATATTTTATAGATGGCAGTTTGGCAGATAAGATTTATTATAATACTAAAATTTCTTCAGGATTAAAGAATCTTAGAGTTGATAAACTTTCATACCGGGCTATAGATGGTTCTACAGGTGGTTCTAGTGGTTTAATGTTTAAATTATTAGAAGAAGATAGTACTAATAAAGATGCAATAAGAGAAAAAATTGTAACTTCTTTAGATAAAAAGTATGAACCATATGAAGATATGTTTATAAAATCTATATATTTTAGTAGAAATATAAACTTTGTAAAAGGATGGAAATCAAACTTAGATTGTATAATATTAATTGATTATTTTGATGAGATAAATGTATTAGTGCTTCAAAGAGAGCAATATGAAAATTCATTAGAGAATCTAACATCATTAATGCAAAATTAGAAAATAAGAACGAAAAAGCAATCTTTAATGATTTAGAGATTGCTTTTTTATAGAATAAAATTTTATTAAAATAGAAATTTGATAATTAAGAAAGAGGGATACTAGTGGAAGAAAATAAAAAATATTCTATTGAAGAAATAAAAAAATTAAATAGTAGTCAAATTTTTGAAATAATAAATAAAGATTTTTCGAAATTATTGGAGGAAATAAAATTAGACGATTTAATTCCTGTTATTTTAGAAAAATGTAGCTATGAAGAAAAAGTTAATTTTATAGAGTATATTTTTTCTAACAAAGATATAGATACAGATATAGAATTATTTTTTGAATATATAGACTATATAGAAGATGATAGAATAATAGATTACTATATGTTTAAAAAAAGAAAAGATATAGTAAAAAGAGTTAATAAAAGAGATTTAGAAGCTATAATAGAAAATAAACTATATAAAAATGATAAATTATCGCGTCTTTTAATAAGTTATTTTGATGTTTCTAAAAAAGATGGGATTTTTTATTTAGAATTAACGAATAAGCTTTTAAATGAAAAAGATGTAAGAAACTTTATAACATATATGGTTGAGCAAGGGCTTACATATAAAGAAATAATTTCCAATATAAGAAGTTCTGAAAATGATGATGATTTAAAATTAGAGTTAGCGGATAAAGTACTTGAAATTTTAATGGATAGTGATTTAATAATAGAAAAAAATATTATTAATGAGTATGTAAAACTCTTTAAAAATGATACTAATGCTACAAAAGAAAAATTGAAAGAATTTTTATCTTCGAATTATAAATATAAAGAAGTGTTCTACTTAGAGATAGCAAGCATAGAGTTAGCTAAAATCAATAAAATGATCATAGATGGAAATGATGTAACAACAGAATATGATTATGTATTAAACATACTTAGAAAAGCAGAAATATCAGCAAAAAATAATTTTGAAGAAGATTATTTATTGGAAATATATGAAAAAGAAATTGAAATATATGGAATGTCTGACGAAGAAAAAGATATAGCTAAAACAGAAGAAATAAGAGCAAATAGAAATAAAATTATTAGAAAAAAAGAACAAGAAAAAAGAGCCGAAGAAGATAGGAAAATAAGAGAAGAAAGAAGAATAGATCAAGAAAGAAAAGCCGAAGAAGAAAAAGTTCTTAGAGAAAGAAGGAGAATAGAACAACAAAGAAAGGCTGAAGAAGAAAAAAGAATAAAAGAAGAGATTAAGAGAAGAAAAAAAGAAGAAAAATCAAGTAATTTCATTATAAAAATATTATTTTTAATTTCATTAATTCTATTAATCACAACAGTAGGAGTATATATTTTAAGGGAAAAGAAACAAAGTAGCAATTCAAAACCAAATGATACGCAGCAAGAAGAATTAGTAAAAACAGAAGATGTTAATAATAAACCGAAAGAACAGAAAAAAGAATCCAATAACGAAAATCAAAAAAGTGAAAACCAACCAACTGTAAAAAAATCATTACCAGCAAGAAATAGTGAATACGGAGATTATGATTCAAATACACAAACATACTTTATGCAGATTGAAAACTTATTGACTGAGTACTATAAAAATTACGAAAAAGCTGTATCAAGTGCAGATTATTCATATGTGCGGGATGACTTAGTTGACAATGGGCAGTTAGCAAAAGAATTAAGAAAATCTATACCAACATATAAACATAAAAGTGTATATGTAAAACACTTTAGCATATATAATTTTGAAATGAATTATGATTATGATGTAGCAACATTTAACTTAGATACAGTATTTATTGTAGATGGAAACAGAATACAGATAGAAACACAGAAAATGACTGTAAACTTTAATTATCATAGATCTGCGTGGGAAATAGACAATTATACAGATTGGGAAATAGTATATAAACAATCATACGATCCAGATAAAGATGACTTCGATTTTACAAATTATAGAGATTACTTCTAAAATAAATATATTAAATACACAATACTGATAGATTGGTATTGTGTATTTTTATATCCAAATTTAAATTAATATAAAAAACTTTATCTTCTTTTTTAGAAAAGAACGATATATGTATTTAATGTGAAAACCTCCAATAATATTGAAAAAAAAAACACATTAAGTTAAACTATAATAATGAACACAAAATATGGAGGAAAAAGTTATGCATAGCGATAAAAGCTCAAAAATCAGAAGAAAAAAGAACAACGAAAAAAAATATGATACTTTTAGCTTGACTATGGAACTAAACAAACCTTTAATAACTGAGGAAGAATTACAAAAACAAAACGAAGAAAAACAAAGACAGAAAAAAAGAAAAATAAATAAAAATATATTCAAAGCAGTAGCAGTTGTAGTTATTATAGCTCTTGTGAGCTCATTAGCATGGCTTCTAAATGCCTACGAACCACAGGATGTAGCTAGAGAAAATTTAGTTTCAAGTAGTGATGTAGAAGTAGTAGAAGGAGATATAACAGAATTTATACCTAAAGATGTTGTATCTAATACCGGTGTGATAATATATCCTGGAGCTAGAATTGATGTCAAAGCATATGCACCACTTGCAAATAGACTAGCACAGAATGGATATAAAGTATTTGCAGTAGATATGCCATTTAATATGGCAATATTCTCATCACATAAAGCTGATAAAGTAATTGAAGAGAATAAAGATATTGAAAATTGGGTTATAGTAGGTCATTCATTAGGTGGAGCTATGGCGACAAATGCAATATCTACAAATAATAAGATTAAAGGAATAGTATACTTAGCATCTTATCCATCAGGAGATAAAATAAAAGATAGTGGAGCAAAAGTATTGTCAATTTGGGGAAGTAAAGACGGAGTAATAAACTTTGACAATATGATAAAGGCTAAGGAAGATTTACCGAAAGATACAGAATATGTAGAAATAGAAGGTGGAAATCACTCTGCATTTGGAGATTATGGACTTCAAAAGGGAGATACAAAATCTATAATACCTGAAAATAAACAGCTAGATATAACTGTAGAAAGTATCTGTAATTTTATAAGCGATAAAATAAATTAAAATATAATATTATAAATAATCAGGAGGAAATCATGAAGGATTTTGTACTAGAATGTTGTGTGGATTCAGTAGAATCAGCTTTAGAAGCTGATAAAGGTGGGGCAGATAGAATAGAGCTTGCTGCCAACTTAATAATAGGAGGTACTTCACCAAGTATAGCATTATACAATGAAATAAGAAGACAGTCAGATATAAAAATATTTGTACTGTTAAGACCAAGATTTGGAGATTTCCATTATACAGAAAATGAATTTAAAATATTAAAAGAAGAAGTTGCCATGTTTAGAGATGCTGGGGCAGATGGTGTAGTTGTTGGATGCTTAAATGTAGACGGAACATTAGATGTAGAAAAAATGGAAGAATTAGTTAAAGAAGCTGGAGATATGCATGTAACATTACATAGAGCTTTTGATATGACTAGAGATCCATTTGAAACATTAGAGCAGGCTAAAAAATTAGGAATAAAAACAATACTTACATCAGGGCATAAAAATAATGCTTTAGATGGAAAAGATTTAATAAAAGAATTAGTAGAAAAAGCTGGAAACGATATAGAAATATTAGTAGGAAGCGGAGTTAATGCTAATGTTATAAAAGAATTCTTAGCAGATACAAATGCTACTTCATTCCATATGTCTGGAAAAGTTAACCTAGATAGCAAAATGGAATATAGAAAAGAAGGCGTAAGTATGGGACTCCCTATGATGAGCGAATATGAAATATGTCAGACTAGTTCAGAAAAAATAAGAGAAGCTAGAGAAGTATTAGATAACGCAAGAAAATAATTATCTTAAAAAAATAATTGAAATTTATAATCCGTAGATTTAAAATCTGCGGATTTTTTTGTATTTAATTAAAAAAAGTTGTATTGTATTAACACAGCTACTATAAAAATGGTTATAATATTTAATATAACGAATTACGTTTTCAAAGTAAATTTTCATAAAGAAATTGTTGGAGGAAATTAATAATGGAAAAGAAATATATAATGGCACTTGACCGGGGAACTACTAGCTCAAGATGTATAATATTTGATAAAGATGGAAACATAATAAAAGTTGCTCAGAAAGAGTTTGAACAGATATATCCAAAACCAGGTTGGGTAGAACACGATGCAATGGAAATATGGGGTTCACAGAGTGGGGTTATGAGAGAAGCGGTAGATACAGCAGGAATAAATCCTGAAGAAATAGCTGCTATAGGTATAACAAACCAAAGAGAAACTACTGTAGTATGGGATAAAAAAACTGGCAAACCTATATACAATGCAATAGTTTGGCAGTGTAGAAGAACTTCAGAAATATGCGATGAATTAAAAGAAAAAGGTCTAACTGAATGTATAAGAGAAAAAACAGGACTTATAATAGACGCGTATTTCTCTGCAACAAAAGTAAAATGGATACTAGATAATGTAGAAGGTGCTAGAGAAAGAGCTGAAAAAGGAGAATTACTTTTCGGAACTATAGATACTTGGTTAATATGGAAATTAACAGGTGGAAGAGTACATGTAACAGATTATTCAAATGCGTCTAGAACAATGATGTACAATATAAACACATTAGAATGGGATAAGGACATATTAAAAGAACTTGATATACCAGAAATAATGTTACCTGAAGTAAAAGAATCTAGCTGTGTATATGGATACACTGACTCCGGATTATTTGCAGATATAAAAATACCTATAGCAGGATGTGCTGGAGATCAGCAGTCAGCTCTATTTGGACAGAATTGCTTTGAAGAGGGAACTGCTAAAAATACTTATGGAACAGGATGTTTCCTACTTATGAATACAGGAGAAAAACCTGTAAAATCAGAAAATGGACTTCTTACAACTATATCTTGGGGTGTTGATGGTAAAGTAGAATATGCATTAGAAGGAAGTATATTTATGGGCGGCGCATCTATTCAGTGGCTTAGAGATGAGCTTAGAATGATAAAAAGTGCAGCTGACAGTGAAAAATATGCTATGAGAGTTGAAAATACTAATGGAGTATATGTAGTGCCTGCATTTACAGGACTTGGAGCTCCTTATTGGGATATGTATGCTAGAGGAACAATTGTCGGACTTACAAGAGGAGCAAAGAAAGAACATCTAATAAGAGCTACTCTAGAATCTATAGCATATCAGACAAAAGACGTACTAGAAGCAATGCAAAATGATTCAGGAATAGAACTAAAATCATTAAAAGTAGATGGTGGTGCTAGTAATAATAACTTCTTAATGCAGTTCCAGTCAGATATATTAAATGTAAAAATAGATAGACCTAAAATAGTTGAAACAACAGCACTAGGTGCAGCATATTTAGCTGGACTTGCAGTTGGATTCTTCAAGAGCAAAGAAGATATAAAGAAAAGATGGGTTTGTGATAGAGAATTTGAACCTAAAATGAGCGAAGAAGTTAGAGAAAAATCTTACAAGGATTGGAAAAGAGCTGTAGAAAGATCTCTTGCTTGGGAAGAATAAATAGAATATAAATTTAATTCTATTTAGCTCAAATGGAGGGGTACTATGATAGAAGTTAACGACTTATGTAAAATATTTACAAGAATTATTAGTGATGGAGAGAAAAAAAGATTTGGCAAGAAGGTAAAAGTCAAGGAAGAGGAGTTTCTTGCTGTAGACCATATTTCATTTAAAGCCGAAAAAGGGGAAATAGTAGGTATACTTGGACCAAATGGAGCAGGAAAAACGACGCTTCTTAGAATGTTAGCTGGAATTTTGACACCTACATCTGGTAGCGTTGAAATTTGTGGATATAACTATGAAGAAGAGAAGAATCTCGCAAAAAGGGAAATAGGCTATTTATCAGGGAATACTAGATTATATGGAAGATTTTCCCCGAGAGAAATAATGACTATATTTGGAAAAATGTATGAAATGGACGAAGAAAGTATAAAAAAATCCATAGATAGAATATCTGAAATAATGAGTATGGAAGATTTTATAGACAACAGAATAGAAAATTTATCAACAGGTCAAACTCAGAGAACATCTATTGCCAGATGTCTTATACATTCGCCAAGCGTATATATATTTGACGAGCCAACTTTAGGCTTGGATATTTTGAGCAGTAGAGCGATTATAGACTTTATGCTACATGAAAAAGAAAATGGAAAAACTGTCCTATATTCTACTCATTATATGAAAGAAGCAGAAACACTATGTGATAGGATAATTTTAATATATGAAGGTAAGATTATAGCAGAGGGGAAACCTATAGATCTTATGAGAGAAACAAACTCAAAATCTTTAAGACAGGTGTTCATAAAACTAGCGGATAAAGAGGTGGGTTTGAATGAGGATTAAGATAATAAAAGAGATTTTTAAAAAGGAAATTTTGGATATAGTAAGAGATAGAAAAAGTATATTCATGATGATTGTTGTTCCAATACTTTTATATCCTATAATAATGGTGTTATTGATGGGAATAATGAATTCATCAATAAATAAAATGACATCAGAAACTATAACACTTGGATTATCTTCGGCTCCAAATGCGGAGTTTGTAGAAATAGTAGATAGTGAAAATGCAATTAGAGAAAAAGAAGATACACTAGGAAATATAGAAATAAAAACAAACATAAAAGATTATAAAAGTGAATTGGAAAAAGGTGAAATTGATGCCTATATAGATAATTCTATAAAGGATAATGACTACAAAGTAATAATAAATTCAGCATCTGATGAATCAGGTATAAAATCAGATGCAATATTTGATGTAATGAATAAATATAAAAGAAAAATGTCTGAAAGAGAGATAGAAAAACATGGACTAAATTCTAAGCAGATATTAGAGCCTATAAAATATGAAAAAGTAGATATAACAAATAGTGCTAAAAAAGCGGGAATGTTATTAGGACAGGTAATACCATTTATACTTATAATAGGTGTGCTCTTTGGATCTATTTATCCAGCAATAGATGTTATGGCTGGTGAGAAGGAAAGAGGAACTCTTGAAACATTGTTCTCACTTCCAATATCTAATATGGAGCTTGTAATAGGTAAGTATATGGCAGTATCTGCAAGTGCTATCTTGACGTCTTTATTAAACATAATTTCTATGAGCTGCACATTGGGATATTTTATGAAAGCTGAATCTATATACAACCCATCTATGATGCATATAAATTATTCTGTATTAGGTGGTGCTGTACTTATCACAGTAGTTAGTGTTATTTTATTTGCACAAGTTGTATCGGCACTTGCTATGTGTGTTTGCTCATTTGCTAAGACGTTTAAAGAGGCTCAAAACTATATAACACCTCTTATGCTTATAATAATGGTGCCAGCGTATATTTCAATGATACCAAATATTTCTCTTAGCAGAATAACTGCAACAATACCAGTTGTAAATATTTCACTTCTAATAAAAAGTGTAATCTCATTGAGAGCAAATATGAAAATGGTGAGCTTAGTACTTATTGTAAATCTAATATTCGTACTAATTTCTTTAGTATTGCTTTCAAAAATATTCAACTCTGAAGATATTTTATTTGGCGAAAAAAGAAACTTTAAGCTAATACAGAGTAGAAGTAGTATAAAAGAGGGAAGTATGCCAGGAATAAGCGACGGATTTATGGTTTATGTACTTGCATTTATAAGTTTAATATATGTATCTCCTATACTAAACATGAAACTTGGAATAATGGGAAATACTATAAATCAGTTTATAATGGCGTTAATTCCAATATTAGTTGCCGTATACATAAAAGCGGACTTCAAAAAATTATTTAGTATAAAGAAAATAAAAATAAAAGATATAATAAGAGCAGCTGTGACTTGGTTTGTAGGAAGTTTAATAATGTCCGTATTTGTGATGATATTATTAAAGCTATTCCCAAATCAAATGAAGGTATCTGAACAATTAAATGAGATTATAAAATCTAGTGGAGGATTATTCACTCAGATAATATTATTTGCATTAGTGCCTGCGATATGTGAAGAAATATTGTTTAGAGGATTTGTATTATCTGCATTTAGAGATAAAAAAACTTTTGGACAGAAAAATGAAAAACATATAGTATTTGCTATTGTGGTAAGTGGTATATTATTCGGTATAATGCACTTAGATTTTATAAGAATAATACCTACATCGATATTAGGAATGGTAATGGCGTACAATGTTTATAAATCAAAATCTATATTTACATCGGTTGGAATACATTTCTTCAATAATTTACTGTCAGTTTTATCAGTAAACTTTGGAGTACATGCAATGCTACTACTTATATAATTGAAATTAAGAGATTATCAAGAGCATATTTTGATAATCTCTTTTATTTTTTTGAAAAAATTTTAAAAATATATTGCAATGTAGGTTGTACCATAGTATTATTGTATTAACAACTTAATACAATAATAAAAAGGAGGGAAAGTTATGAGCTGGGAATTCGATAATAGCAAGCCTATCTATATTCAACTAGTTGACACTCTAAAGATGAAGATTGTATCCGGAGAGTTTCAACCGGGATCAAAAATGCTAACAGTTAGAGCTTTAGCTGCAGAAGCTGAAGTAAATCCAAATACAATGCAGAGAGCATTATCTGAGTTAGAAAGGGAAGAGCTTATGTATAGTCAAAGAACAAAAGGCAGATTTGTAACTGATGATATAGATAAAATAAATAAAATGAAAAAAGATATGGCAAATGAAAGAATAGACGGCTTAAAGGAATTTCTTGTACAGCTAGGATATAGCCCGGATGAGATAATCTCTCTAATAGCCGAGAATGTGAAAGGAGAATAATTATGGAAAATACTATAATAAAATTAGAAAATGTAGTAAAAAGATATGGTAAAAAAGAAGCATTAAAAGGTATAAACCTTGATATTCCAAAAGGTAAGATAGTAGGTTTACTTGGACCTAATGGAAGTGGTAAGAGTACAATGATAAAACTATTAAATGGACTACTACATCCAGATGAAGGAAGTATAGAAATAGCAGGTATGAAACCTTCTATAGAAACTAAAAAAATAGTATCATACTTACCAGAAAGAACTTATTTAAGTGAATGGATGAAGATGAAAGACCTTTTAAAATTCTTCAGCGATTTTTATGAAGACTTCGACTTAGAAAAAGCTGAGGAAATGATAGAAGCATTAAATATAAATGTAGATGAAAAGATAAAAGATATGTCTAAAGGTACTAAGGAAAAAGTACAGTTAATACTAGTAATGTCTAGAAATGCTGATGTCTACATACTAGATGAGCCAATAGGTGGGGTTGACCCAGCAGCGAGATCATTTATTATGAGAACAATACTTCAGAATTTCTCTGAAGAGAGTACACTTATAATAGCAACACACTTAATAAGTGAAATAGAAAATATATGTGATGAGATAATATTCTTATCATACGGAGAAATAAAACTACAGGGTAATGTAGATGAAATAAGAGAAGAAAAAGGTAAATCAATAGATGCCTTATTTAGGGAGGAATTTAGATGTTAGGTAAACTTATAAAATATGAATTTAAAGCTACAATGAGAAGCTTCTTAGCAATATATGCTAGTTTAATACTTACTGGTGTATTAATAGGAATATTTATGTTTGCAAATGTAGAGGTAGGCATGAGTTTAGGTATGTTAATAATGGTAGCTTTAATGATTACACTTGGTGTTTTAACAATAACTGTTATTATAAAAAGATTTAGCAAAAACTTACTTGGCGATGAAGGTTATTTGATGATGACACTTCCTGTAAGTGCAAAGAAAATAGTAGCATCTAAAATAATAACATCTGTTGTTTATCTAATCTTAAGCACTATAGTAGTATTTTTAGTATTTGTTGTAATAATGCTTCCTTCTGGTATGGCTACAATGGAAGAATTTATACAGTCTATGGGAAATGTTTGGAACTACATGGTTATGAATCTATTAAGTGCTAGAGATATAATACTAAACATTATCATAACACTTATAATAGGTATAGTAGATTATGTATCTTTCATACTAGTAATATACACTTCATTATCAGTAGGACAGTTAAAACCATTTAATAAACACAGAACTCCTGTTGCGATAATAGCATTCTTCATAATAAATATGATAGTATCAGTTATAAGTGATGTACTTTCAAATCTATTAGAAAGTATGAATATACTAACAGCTCCACAGAGTATGTCAATGTTAAGTGCATCATCAATATACACATTAGTATTCTACGGTGTAGTTTCTGTAGTATTATTTATGATAACTTCTTACATACTTGAAAAGAAATTAAACTTAGAATAGAAATAATATATAAATAAAATTAGGACAAGAGTGTTTATGCTCTTGTCCTTTGATTTTTATTTGCAGTTTTTAAATATATCGTAATCTGGTTTTACATATTTACTTCCCTGGAAAGTTCCTCTTCTTTTCATTTCATCGTCAATCCGGTTAAGAACTTCCCATTTTTTTAGACTCCAAAGAGGTGCTAGAAGTTCATCTCTTTTACCATCTCCAGTAAGTCTGTGGATAACCATTTCTTCTGGTAAAATTTCAAGCTGATCACAAACTAAATTTATATACTCTTCTTGTTCCATAGGAGTTATCTTTCCGTTATTTAAGAAATCCCGCAGAGGAGTATCTTTTATTATATGAAGAAGGTGTATTTTTATACCATCTGCACCCATATCTGCAACAGCTTTTGCAGTTTGCATCATCATTTCTTTATCCTCACCAGGAAGTCCATTTATTATATGTACAACAGTTTTTATATTTCTATCTTTTAATTTTTTAAAACCATCTAAGAAATCTTGATATGTATGTCCTCTGTTTATTATATCAGATGTTTCATCGTGTATAGTCTGAAGTCCAAGCTCTACCCAAAGATTAGTTCTTTCGTTTAATTCAGCTAAATAATCCACAACATCATCTGGCAAGCAGTCAGGTCTAGTAGATATCGAAAGACCTATAACATCTTCAAATCCTAGCACAGTTTCATATCTTTCTTTTAATACTTCTAGAGGTGCATAAGTATTTGTAAATGCCTGGAAGTATCCTATATATTTTGCGTTTGGCCATTTTTTTAGCATCATAGCCTTTATTTCTTCAAACTGTTTTTTTAGGTTATCGTTTGGATTACCTGCAAAATCCCCAGATCCCTCTCTACTACAGTATATACATCCACCATATCCTAAAGTTCCATCTACATTAGGGCAAGTAAATCCAGCATTTAGAGAAACTTTAAAAATCTTTTCTCCAAAAGTCTGTCTTAAATAGTAGTTCCATGTATGGTATCTTTTATTTTTATCAAAAGCGTATTTGAATTTTTCCATAGTAATTTCCTTTCTAAAATTTTTGATTTATTGATTTTTAATAGTATATTTTCAAAATTTATATAATCAATAATAACATATATCGAGGTACAAATGAAGTTGTTAGTATTGAGATTGATATTATATAATAAAAAATGAACAAGAGCAAAATTTAAAAGTATGAAAATATAATTGAAGGAGATTATAAATGGATAAAAAATTTGTTACATCGTTTAGCGGTGGAAAAGATTGTGCGATGTCTTTGTATATGATGAAAGAAAAAGGATTCATTCCGGATTCAATAATTATAACTGTAAAAGAAACGAACTCTTGGACTCATGGGATAAATTTAAAAATGATAGAAGAATACGAAAAAGTATTGGGATTAAAAGTATATCCAGTATTTTGTAGAATAGACAATTATGAAGAGGAATTTGAAAAGACATTAAAAAGAATAAAAGAAGAAAGCGATGTGAATATCTGCGTATTTGGAGATATAGATATAGAGCAGCACTTAAATTGGAATAGGACAAGATGTAAAAATGTAGGTATGGAATGTATAATGCCACTAGAAAAAATAAATAGAGAGGAAGCAGTTGAAAGATTTATAGACTCTGGATTTAAGGCGATTATTAAAAAGGTTAATTTAAATTATTTGAATGAAAGTTTTTTAGGAAGAGAATTAAATAGAGAAACTATTGAGGATATCAAAAGATATGCTAAAGAAAAAAATATAGAAATAGATTTATGCGGTGAAAATGGAGAATATCACACAGTTGTGTTTGATGGGCCGATATTTAATAGAAAATTAAATTATAATTTAGGGGAAATAAAAAAGGAATATCAAAGTGCAATAATAGAAGTAAATATAGTTTAAGGTATGTAAATTTAGACGAAAATATTATATGAGGAGGAAAATATGAAGGATTACTATAAAATAGGAGAGATTTCGAAAATATACGGATTCAGCAAGGACTCTCTTATGTACTATGAGGATTTAGGAATTTTAAAACCAGACAGAGATACAAATGGATATAGGATGTATAGCATACAGGATTTATACCGTTTAAATCTTATAAAAGAGCTAAGAACACTTGGATTCTCTATGAAAAAGATAAAAGAATATCTAGAAAATAGAAATCTAAGAACTACAGAAGAAATTTTGAATGAAGAGCTTATTTTGACGGAAACTAAGATCAAAGAGTTAAACTCTCAGAGAAGTAATATCATAAATAGACTAAGTGCTATAGCTGAATCTAAAGAAATAACAGATTTTGAAAACATAGAATTAAAATATATAGAAAAGAGAAAAGCTATAGAATTAAATGCAAATATAACTAGAGATGAGGAGTTTGACTTCTGTGTGCAGAGGCTTCAAAACGAGTATGAGGGAAGATTTGATATTTTAGGAAATAATAATATAGGATCGTTTTTCTCAGAAGAAGCTTTAAAAAAAGGTTTAAATAATGTATTTAAATCAGTATTTTGCCTAATAGATGACGATGAAGAAACTTATAACATAACTCTTGAAGAAGGATACTATGTAACATTTACTTATAAAGGCGATTATATATACAATCACGAGCATTTAAAAAAACTAGAAGAATATATAAAAGAAAACAATTTAGAAGCAGTTGGTGGGCCTCTGGAAATATATAAAATTGATATACATGAAACGGGAAATCCAGAAGAATTTGTTACAGAAATACAAATTCCTGTCAAAAAAATGTAGAAAATTTCATAAAACCTCTTGACTATGGTATAATACCATAGTTTATCATTTTAGATAAGAAGAGAGGAGAGTATATAAAATGGATTCGAAATTGTTATCAAATGAAAATATGAGCTTAAAGGCAAAATTTTTAAGGTATATGATACCTTCAGTTGTATCTATGTGGGTTTTCTCACTTTATACAATGGTAGACGGTATATTCGTTGCAAGAGGAGTAGGTGAAACAGCACTTGCTGCTGTAAATATTTCAATGCCTTTTGTAAACTTTATATTCGCATTATCACTGATGTTCTCAACAGGGGCATCTACAATAATAGCTGTATATCTTGGTAAAAAAGATATAGAATCAGCTGATAAAATATTTACTATGAATACAGTAGTAATAATAATATTCTCATTATTAATAATGGGAGGAGTTTTATTAAATTTAGAAAAAGTAGCTACGATGTTAGGTGCTACTGCTTCAACTATGGATTATGTAAAACACTATCTTGGAATAATAGTACTATTCAATGGATTCTTTATGGTGTCTTATTCACTTGAAGTAATTATAAAAACAGATGGATTTCCAGTTTTAGCAACTTGTGGAGTTATAATATCAGCACTTAGTAATGTTGTACTTGATTACTTATTCATAATGGTATTCCATTGGGGCGTAATGGGAGCAGCGATTGCAACAGGATTATCACAGGTATTTTCAACAGTGTTCTTCTTAGTTCACTTCTTTAGAAAAAATTCAACACTTAATTTCTCAAGATTTAAGTTTGATTTCCCAGAATTGAAGAAAATAGCATTTATAGGTATACCAGACTCAACAACAGAACTTAGTTGCGGTATAGTAGTAATGCTTTTTAACTTAAATATAATAAAATACATAGGTGAACAGGGTGTAGTTTATTACAGTATTATAAACTATGTAAACACATTGGTACTTATGACAATGATGGGTATAGCACAGGGTATGCAGCCACTAGTAAGCTACTACTTTGGAGCGGAAAACTCTACTAATATGAAAAAACTGTTTAAAATGTCTGCTATAGCAGGTGTAATAGCATCAGCAGCATTTGTTGTAATATGTCACATTATACCAGACTTTATAGTAGGATTATTTATAGATCCAACAGAAACAGCGATATTCACAGAAGCTATAAGAGTACTTCAGATTTATTCTTATGCATTTGCATTCATGGGAATAAACGTAATAGTATCAGCATTCTTCGTATCAGTTGAAAGACCAGGAATAGCAGCAGTAGTATCTTTAGGAAGAGGATTCTTCTTGATATTAGCAGCATTATACTTAATGATAGCTATACTTGGTGGAGAAGGAATATGGTATTCTGCAATATTAGCAGAAGGAACTTGTATGATAACAGCAATAGTTCTATACAAGACAAAAATAAAGGCAGTTTACAATGATATGAAATCACCTAAAGCAAAAAAAGAAAAATTAAATGAATGTTATTAAATAAAATTAAGAAATCAAGTTAAGTCAGCAAACACCTCCTAAAAAAATAACCAATGACATAAAAACAAAAAACTGTTAGAATAGAAAAAGTATAAAGACCAAATTATTAATAATTTTAAAACCATTACAAAATATGGGAGGTGTTTGTTTGGCTAAAAAGAAATTTTATGCGGTAAGAAAAGGTTATAAAACAGGTGTGTTTTTAACTTGGACTGAATGTAGCAAACAGATAAGTGGATTTAAAGGGGCGGAGTTTAAAAGCTTTCCAACTATGGAAGAAGCTGAAAACTTTGTCAACGGAATAAAAAAAGAAATAAAAGTTGATGAAAATACAATAGAAGCATATGTCGATGGAAGCTATGAGCATTCAATTAAAAAGTATGGCTCTGGTGTAGTTGTACTAAAAAATAGAGAAGTTATACATACAGAAAGCTTTGGTGGAAACGATGAAGAATATCTAAGTATGAGGAATGTAGCAGGGGAAATTAAAGCTTCTGAGTACGCTATGAACTACTGTATAGAAAATAATATTCCAAAGTTGGTAATATATTTTGATTATCAGGGAATAGAAAAGTGGTGCACAGGAGAATGGAAAGCTAATAAAAAAGGAACGATAGAGTATAGAGATTATTACAACGCTATAAAAGATAGATTAGATGTTAGTTTCGTAAAAGTAGCAGCTCATACTGGCGACAAATATAATGAGATGGCGGATCAACTTGCCAAAGACGGATTAAATAAGTAAAACAAAAAGGATGTAAATAATATCTGTATTAAAAGACATTATTTACATCCTTTTTTATATTGAGGATTTCAAACTTAAAATAGTTGATATCTTATTAAACTAAATTATTTTATGCAACGAAGTATTACATTGTAAAGTACTAAACCTGCAACAAAGTTAATAACTACTGCTGGTATAACAACTGATATGAAAAGAACGCTAAATCCTGCAGGTAGTCCAACTATATACTGAGCAGCAAGTAGGAAGATAGATCCACTTACAAGTGTACCTAGTGGGAATAAGAATATA
Organism: Peptacetobacter sp. AB800; assembly: GCF_047807365.1. Lineage (NCBI taxonomy): Bacteria > Bacillati > Bacillota > Clostridia > Peptostreptococcales > Peptostreptococcaceae > Peptacetobacter > Peptacetobacter sp. AB800. The sequence goes on from NZ_JBLOUI010000012.1 coordinate 34,045, forward strand.
GAAACTATTTTACCTGCTTTTTTCATATCCATTTTTCTTAAGAATGGTATGCTATACATTATGTAAACTAGTAAGTATGCAAAGTTTACAGATATTATTTTATCTATAACATTAGGAAGCTGTCCACCAGGGAATTTAGTTGTAAGTGCTGTAAATACACCAGTAACTATTCCTGCTAATAAGCAGCTTTTATAATCATTTCTATTTATTAAAACTACTATAAACATTGTAAGTAGTGCGAAGTCTGGCTGCATAGGAAGTCCTAGAGCAGGTGTAATCTGATGAAGTATAAGACCTATTGCAAGAAGTATTGAGTTTAGAACCATTTTTCTTGTATTCACTTTTGTTGTTGTATTTGTTGTTGTTTTTGCTATTGCTTTCATTGTATTTCCCTCCAAGTATTTTAAATTTATTATTTCGCCATTCTGATTCGATATTATCTTCTAGTAAAGTTCATACCATAGTTTACACCTCCTTTCCCGTAAAATAAAAAAACTTCGCCCTATATATAGGACGAAGTATTAATTCGCGTTGCCACCTAAATTCGTATATCTTGTAAAATTATACAAGAAATACATCTCTGCAAGAATACTAACATATTCTGTGTGTTGTAACGTACACCAAACGCCGGAGTCTACTTTAAAAATATTTCAATCCGGTTCTCTAAGGCCCATTCACTATTTCCCTTCTTGCTGACTCTCACCAACGTCAACTCTCTGTATTGAACCTAAAAACAGTTACTCTTCCTCGTCAAAGAATTTACTGAAAATTTATTATTTTTAACTTGTATTAATCATAATCTAAAAAAAAGATTCTGTCAATAATTATTTTTGAATTTTTTGAAATATGATACAAAAAAGAGAAATAATTCTTTTTAAAAAAGGAAAAATACAAAATATATAGAATATATATAACTGAGTAATAAAATAAAAACTAAAAAATATTAAATGAAAAAAGGAGTGGTCTTCGATGTTCAGAGATATGAGAAGAGTTGATAGAGATAAAGGAAGTTTAGCAGGAATAGAAATATTAAAAAATTCAGATGTGAGTTTTTTATCTACAATATCTGTAGATAATGGGTATCCGTATGCAGTTCCGATGAACCACGTATTCTTAGATGGAAATATATACTATCATTGTTCAAAAAAAGGACATAAAATCGACAACATAAATGAAAATAGCAAAGTTTGTGTAAGTGCAGTTTCATATTACGAATTTGTACCAGATAAATTTACTGTTGGATACAAAAGCGTAGTAGTATTTGGAAATGCGTCTATAGTTGAAGATGAGGAAGAGAAAAGAAAGGTATTAAAAGAAGTAATAAAAACATATTCAACAGATTATATAGAAGATGGAAATAAATATATAGAAAAACTTTTCAAAATAACAGATATAATAAAAGTTGTACCAGAAAAAATATCAGGAAAAGCATCTAAAGAATAGAAGAATATTGTGAAAGTTATTGCAAATAGTCGTTTTTTTTGATATAGTTAAACTATGTTATGTAAATTAAAATATATGTAGTAAATACAATGGAGGTGAGTTCTTGAAAAAGTCAGGTTCAATAGTTAAGACAATAAAAAGAAGTTTAAAAAAAATACTAAAATATACAGCTATGTCATTCATAATATGTTATGCTTCAGCTATTGTATTAAGAGTAATTAATGCTTTTTTAGGTGCTAATACTCCAGACTTTTGGTGGTATTTTATACCAGCAACTTTAGTAGCACTTGGATTAAGTGTACTTATGGTATTAGCAAATGCTGATAAAGTATTTAGAAAACCTACTAAAAAGAAAGCAGTTGCGAAACAAAAAGTTCGCAGAAAGAGCGCTCCTGCAGTATCTACACCAGAAAGAGAATACAGAAGAAAGGTATCATAGTATTAAATATATATTTTATAAATACCAGATATTTATTTGCTCGATAAAAATGCAATTGTATATATAAAAATAAACACAGTTGTTACTGTGTTTTATTTTTTTTATAGATTGTTTATAAAAGGGGAAGTTTTATGAAAATTGATGGATGGGTGAATGATTTCGGTGAGAAAGAGCCGGATTATAAAAAAAGGAAAAAACAAAAGAAAAAGAGGAATCTACCCAAGTTTGAAAATCTAAGCAAATTTAGCATCATAAAAATAGTTGTAGCTATATTATTAGTGTTTGCTATATGGAATCATTTTAGATACTATTCAGAAATAAATCATATGATGGATTATATAGAATCAAGACAATATGCCATAGCAATAGATTACTATTCTTCTCTAGAAAAAGAGTTTTCAGAGGGAAAAATGGATAGATTTAATGCTAAGCTTTCTAGAAAAATAAATAAATTCTTAGAAAATACCGGAGATGATTTTTTCAAAGGAAGTATATCAAAAGAAAAATTTACTGGATTTGTCAATATGGTCAATTCTTTAGATAGAATAACTGTTAAAAGCGAAAAATTGTTAGAGCAGTGTAAAAAGGCAGCTGATATGTATAGTGATGGAAGTATAGATTATGAAACAGCCAAATCATTTGTGGATACTATTTCAGCATTACAGGGAATGGAAGTTGGAACAGAAGAATATAGACAAGACATAGAGTTTATATACGATTCTAGAATGTTATATGAACAGGGATACGAATATCAAAAGAAATTCCAGTATTCTCAGGCTATTGAAAACTATGAAAAAGTGCTTGAAAAGGATAAAAAGTACTATAAAAAGGCTGAAGAGAATAAAAAAGAATGTATAGAAAAAATGTATGATTATTATATCCAGGAAGCTGCTTTGGCAGCAAAGGGTGGAAATTACCAAGTTGCAACAGAATATATGGAATATGTAAAAAAATACTATCCTGATGATGAAAAAGTCGAAAAAATTCTAAAGGATTATCAGAAAAAATTAGATGAGTACACTTTAGGATCGGATGATATAAAAAATATATACTGTAAGGCAGCTGATATAGAGCCAGAAGGAATAACAGTAAGTCCTCTACCACAGATGGTAAATGGAGAAAAATACTATTATGCAGAAATACTTAAAGATGGTAAAAGAATAAATGAAGTTCTTATAAATGCAGAAAATAAAAAGCTATATTTATACAAGGATGGAGAAAGATCATATAAAGATATTGATAATGCCAATTTCTTTAGACTAAATACAAATGGAGAAATTGAATTTGCTATTTCTAAAAAAGACGCAACAGAAAATCTAAAAAATGAATTAGAAAAGAAGAAAAGGGTATATAAAAAAGTGGAAGAAATTGACTCTGATAAGGCAGAAAGATATTCTAAATGTGATAAGAAAATAAGTGAAATGCTAAATAAGAAGGAGAATACATATTTCTTCTTTATAGGTAATAAAGGGTTCTTAAGAGGTAAAGACTTGTACTGTGTAGATATGTATAGTGGTGCAGTATATTCTTTCGAAAATAATAAACTAGTTCGTATATAATAGGGAGATTAGAACTAGTAAAATAGGTATTTAACTAATTCAGAGGTAAAGGGATGTACTCTGAAAATAAACAAAAAGGAGAGATTTAATGTCGAAAAAAATAAAAGTAGCATTAATAGCCTTATTGGTTGTTGTTCTGGGAACAGTAGGATTTATGTTTTCAAAAGTAAAAAGCGATAAAATAGCTGAAAACGTAATAGTAAATGGGATAAATGTTGGAGGAATGACAAAAGAAGAGGCAAAAAATAAAATAAAGGTATTTGATACTAATGAGTTTACACTAAGCAGCGAGGAAAGAAGTTGGAAACTTAATTTAGATGAGCTAAACTTTGAATATGACATAAATAAGACAGTTGAAAATGCATACAAAGTTGATAGAAGTGGAAATATATTTTCTAATATGTTCGATATGGCTAAATCTATGATGGGACACGAAACTAATGTACGTGTGGCAATAGAATACGATAAAGCTAAGGCAAAAGAAGAACTTGATAAAATTAGAAAAGATGTCGATAGAGAAAAAGAAAATGCAAAAATAAACACAGATAATGACAAGATAACTATAGTTCCAGAAAAGAATGGAGTAGTCCTTAATGAAGCTGAAACAAATAAGGCTATTGAAAAGCGGTTATCTGCAAATAAATTTAAGACTGAAGCTGTTGTTAAGCTTGATGAGCCTAAGATAAAAAAATCAGACCTTGAAGGTATGGATAAAGCTCTAGGAACATCTGTAACTACATTTAAGAACAACTATAATAGAACAGAGAATATAAAAATAGCTACAAATGCGTCTAGTGGTGTAATTTTAAAACCAGGTCAGGAATACTCTTTCAATACTATAGTTGGAAAAAGAAATAAGGCCAATGGATATAAAAGTGCGCCTGTTATAGTACAGGGAGAAATGCAGGAAGATCTAGGTGGTGGAGTATGTCAGGTATCATCGACTTTATACAATGCAGCACTTAAATCAGGAATGGAAATTGTAAATGTTAAAAACCATACAATACCTTCTTCTTATGCTGGAATGGGTAGAGATGCTACTGTTACAGATAGTGGAACAGATTTTGTATTTAAGAATCCATATAAACATAATGTCTATATTCAGAACTATGTAACAGGTGGATCAATAGTATGTCAGGTATTTGGAAGCAAGGCAGATGAACAGAACATAGAAATACAGACTAAGACTGTATCTGTTTCACAGGCTACACTTCAGAAGATAGAAAAAAGTGATTTACCAGCAGGTAAAGAAGAAGTAGACAAGGCTAGTAGAAATGGATATGTTGTTGAAACATATAGAATATACAAGGACAAAAATGGAAAACAGATTAAAAAGGAAAAAATTGCAACATCAAGTTATCCAAAGCAGAATGGTGTTATATTTGTAGGAACTGCTCCTGTAGAGGAAAAACCAGCAGAACCACAGAATCCTGGAGAAAATAACTCAGAAAATAATGGTGGAGGAGAAACTCAAAAACCAGACGGAAATGCAGGAAATACAGGAAATTCAGGTGGAGAAACTCAAAAGCCAGAAGCAACACCAAAAGAAAATAATAAAAACTAAATAAAAAATCAATAGGGGTTGTTGAAAAAAATCAGCAACCCCTTTCTTTTTGTTTGAATAAATATAATAATAGTATTAAGAAGTTAATTTAGAGGTGAGGAAATGAAAAGATATAAAGAAGTTGTCGAGAAGCAGAAGGGATTCTTTAAAACTGGAAAGCCTATTGATATAAATTATAGAAAAAAAGCTTTAATAAAATTGAGAGATACTGTTGATAAGTATGAAGAAAAGATTTTATATGCATTAAAGCTAGACCTAGGAAAATCGGAATTTGAGGGATATGAAACAGAATTAGGAATAGTAAAAAGTGAGTTAAAAAATACTATAAAAAATCTAGAAAAGTGGTCAAAACCTAAAAAAGTTAGAGCATCTATTATGAATCCATTTTCAGATAATAGAATCTACAATCAACCATATGGAGTTTGCTTAATACTATCTCCTTGGAATTATCCGTTTCAGCTTGCTCTTATGCCGCTTATAGGAAGTATAGCAGCGGGAAATACTAGCATATTAAAACTTTCAGAAATATCTTCATTTACATCTGGCATAGTTAGGGAAATAATAGAAGAAATATTTGATGAGGAGTATATTGCGGTATTTTCTGGGGAAGCAGATGAGGCAATAAATTTAATTGAATCTGATATAGATTTTATATTCTATACAGGAAATCCTAAAATAGGTGCATCTGTTGCAGAATCAGCTGGTAGAAGATTGATACCTTGTGTGTTAGAACTTGGTGGGAAAAGCCCTTGTATAATTGATAGGAAGGCAGATTTAGATAATGCAGCTAAAAAAATAGTGTGGGGAAAATTTATGAATGCTGGACAAACATGTGTTGCACCAGACTATATAATAGCGGATAGACTTGTATTTTTAGAACTTAGAGATAAGTTAATACACTATATAAAGGAATTTTATGGAGAAAATCCAATTGAGTCAGATGACTATCCTAAGATAATAAATAAAAAGAATTTTGATAGAATACTAAATTTAATCGAGGGGAAAAGACTTATATTTGGTGGAAAATACGATGATGATAGTTTAAAGATAGAGCCAACGATATTAGAAGTATCTAGTATGGATGAAAAAATAATGCAAGAAGAAATATTTGGACCTATAATTCCTATAATTGTCTACAAAAGTAAAAGTGAGATATTTGAAATAATATATAAAAATAAAAATCCTTTAGCATTGTATCTATTTACCGATGATAGCTCATTTGAAAAAGAAATAATAGAAAAGGTATCTTTTGGTGGAGGATGTGTAAACGATACTATAATCCATTGTACATCTGAGGGACTTCCATTTGGTGGAATAGGAATGAGTGGTCTTGGTAATTATCATGGAAAAGCTAGCTTTGATGCATTTAGTCATAAGAAATCTGTTGTAAAATCTAAAAAATTTGCGGATATAAGTATGAAATATCCACCGTTTAATAAAAAGAAACTAAACTTAATAAAAAAAGTGTTTAATATATTGTAACATTTAGCAAAAGAAAAAGAATACAATGTTGTAATTAATATATCTTTGACTATTGTATACAATATATGGTATTTTAGTTGAGGGGAAAGGAGGAATGATTAATGAAAGTATTTAATCAGTTAGCAATCATTCTTGGAATTTGGGCAGTAGGAGAGTATATAAGTTCTATGATATCTAGTTTTGTCTTAATTCCAGGAAGTATAATTGGTATGATTCTGTTATTTTTAATGCTTCAGTTTAAAATTATAAGCATAGAGAGCATAGATAGCATATCTGGTTTCTTTTTAGATAATATGGCATTATTTTTCGTACCAGCTGGAGTATCGCTTATAAAATCTATGGATCTTATAAAGCAAAATATAATACTTTTAGTTTTAGCAATATTTGTAACTACAGCAATAGTTATGTGGTTTACAGGAATTGTGGTGGAAATAATGATGAAAAGAAAGGAAAAGAAATCTAATGTATGATATAACACAGACGCCGATATTTGGACTTCTATTGACTATAATTTTTTATAATCTTGGAAGATATATTCAGCGTAAAACAGGAAATCCTATATTTAATCCGCTATTAATAGCAATCATATGTATAATAGCGTTTTTAAGTATTACAAAAATACCTTATGAGGCGTATAAGATAGGTGGAGATAGTATAAACTTTTTTTTATCTCCAGTAACAGTCGTACTAGCAGTACCACTTTATAAACAGTTTGAACTGTTCAAAGAAAATATGATGGAGATAATAATTGGTATAACAGCAGGGGTTTTAGTATCTTTTATATCTATAAAAATACTTGGAGGAGCTTTAAATGCGGATTCATCTCTTTTAAACTCACTTATACCAAAATCTATAACTACTCCAATGGGTATATCTCTTACAAATTCTCTTGGTGGTGTAGAAGCGATAACAGTTGTTGCGATAATTTGTACAGGAATATTAGGTGCTATAATATCTCCACTAGTATTTAAAATAGGTGGAATCAAGCATCCTATAGCCAGAGGAATAGCTCTTGGTACAGCATCACATGCGCTTGGAACAACAAAAGCCATAGAAATGGGTGAGGTTGAAGGTGCTATGAGTGGATTATCAATAGGAATATCGGGAACACTAACAGTCATATTGATTCCTATTTTAATAAAATTCTTATAAAATTTGTATGAGTATTACTGTAAAATAGAAAAATAAAAATTTTTTTAGGAAGAAAAATAAAAAATTTTTAAGATAATTAAATTTACCTTCAATTTATAAAATTGAAAAGCTACTAGAAATAATTTCAATAAAACTGTATAACGACAAAAATAAGGGCAAAAAATTGCAAGATGTGAAAAATAAAATTCATTAATTTAATAAAAAAATATAAATTATGTAATAAACAAAGTAAAAAATGCTCTTATTGCTAAAAAAGTATAGATTTTTTAGACTAGACAATAATAAAAATTTGATTATAATATATATGTGAAGTCAGGAAAGACTGATTTATAGTAAAGTATTAGTAGAAAATTATTAAATTGAGGGAATTGAAGGGAGAAAAAAATGAGTGAAGTAAAAGATACTCTAAAAGAGCATCCTAGTTTAAGACTTTTAACAATGATAGTAGGAATGTTGATAACATCTATAGGAGTAAATGGATTTTTAAGACCTGCAGGACTTCTAAGTGGAGGAGCTACAGGGATATCAACTGCGATAAACTACCTTACAGGGATGAATATAGGGTTCTTAACATTTGTAGTAAACATACCGGTGTTTATACTAGGTTTTATATATCTTGAAAAAGAATTCTGTATATTGAGTCTTATCAATATGGCGATATTTTCATTTTTATTAGGTGTAACATCTGATATATCACAGTTTATATCAATAAATGATATAATTCTTCAGGCTATATACGGGGGATTATTATCAGGAGCAGGTGTTGGACTTGTGTTTAGAGCAAGAGCATCTACTGGAGGAACTGATATAATAGCAGCTATTTTAAAGGTTAAAAAGAATATAGAGATAAAAGATACTGCTATGGCGATAAATGCAGTAATAGTATTTATAGGAAGTTTCTTATTTGGATTAGACTTAGCGCTTTATACACTAATAGATATATTTATGAATGCAACAGCTATGAACTTCGTAAAAGATGCGATGAACTCACAGAAAGCTGTTATGGTTGTATCTGATAAAGCTGAAGAAATCTCTGAGATAATAATGAAAAAATTAGTAAGAGGTGTTACATTCCTTGAAGCGGAAGGTGCATATACTCATCAGAAGAAAAAAATAATATACACTATAGTTTCTACAAGTGAAATTCCTCAGATAAAAGAAATTTCTCTTAGCTGCGATAATAAGGCGTTTATTTCTGTAAATGATATTACAGAGGTAAAAGGTCGAGGATTCAAAGCAAAAGATCTTTAAAATTAAAATACATATTTTAGGAAATAAAATCCTCATGTTAAAAGCGTGAGGATTTATTTTTTTGCTTTTATATATAAGAATTTAGTATTATAATAATATAAGAAAGTAATTTAAATAATATAATAAAGACATTTTACTTTGGAGGGAAAAGTTATGAATCTGCCTAGAAGATATAAAGAAATATTTAATAGATATAATAGAGAGATAGCAATAGTTGAAAAGAAAGTTAGAAATTTTGAAATAAAAAGAGAAAAGCTAATAAGAAGAGAAGAATACGCAACTGAATTTGAAGTCAATGAAATAGAAACACGGAGAAGAACTTATGAGGAAGAAGAGGAAATAGAAAAAGAATATTTCAAAAAATCTGAGTTTTATATAGATAAAGCAGATGAGGTTGAAGAAAGTGTATATGAAGAAGTAGATATAGATGTAGATGATGACTATGGAATGAACGCTGAGGATGTAGTAAAAGCTTTGAGTCTTTTAAAGGACGAAACGCAGGATGAGTTCTGGGATGATATAGATATATTAGACAATAGTTCAGATGAAGATATAGAATACGATGAAGAACTTTTAGATGATGATCTTCTTTATTTAGATGATTTAGATAATAATATAGAAAATATTGGCGATGAAGAATATGAAGAATACGATGATTATGACGATGAATTAGAGCCGGAAAGAGAATATGGAATGGATATGGAAGTCGATGCATATACACCTAATCCAGATGGAAAAAATGTAAAACCTGTGGAAAGAATTTACGAGTTTACCAATGGTGATATATACATAGGAAAGATGATAAATAATAAAATGCATGGAATGGGAAATTATATTTTCTATTCTGAAAGAGAAACAAAAAATGAATATGTTGGAGAGTTTAAAAACAACAATAGAGAAGGTAAAGGTGTTTATAAATTCTCTAATGGCGATGAGTATACAGGTAATTTCAAAAGAGAAATGGCAAATGGTATAGGTAGAATGATATACAATAGTGGTTCCGAGTATCTTGGTGAATGGAAAGACAGCAGAAAAGATGGATATGGTTTCTATCAGTGGAAAGATGGAGATATGTACATAGGTGAGTTTAAACAGGGAAAATTCAATGGAAGAGGAAGCTGCTTTGATAGAAATGGAAAACTAGTGTATGAAGGTCAATGGGTAAATAACGTGATAAATGGAAAAGGAAGATTTATCTGGGAAGATGGAAAGAGCTATGAGGGAGATTTCAAAGATGGAAGAAAACATGGAGAAGGAACTTTCTATGATGAGGATGGAGATATACTATACAGTGGAACTTGGGAAAATGACAAGCCAGTAATTTTTGGAATGTCTTTTGAAGAAGTTTTCTCAAGCAGAGAATAATAAAGAAAAATAAAAATGTTAAATAATAAAAGAAATAGGGAATTTATTAAATATAGGTTCCCTATTTTTTTATTTAAAGGTATAATTCTTGATTTGAAAAGTATAGAAAATTGGAAGAGAGCAAAAAAACAAAAATAAAATAAAAAAATTGAAAATAAAAAGAGGAAATAAAAATTTTTTATAGAAGTGTATATAGTACTGCCTAAAATAGAATATAATTTAGGAGGTGTAAAAATGGGAAAAAAAGAACAAAAAGCATTTGATTTTGTTGTAGATAAATTAAAAAGTGATGAGAATAACATCTCTATTATGCTGGTAGGTTCTGCAAAGTATAAGGACTTATCTGACGAAAATTTATCTATAAATGATATAGATTTATTTGTTATAAGAAAAAATCAGATTTCTGATCAAATAAGAGAATTTCCAAACTACTTTGGTGTAGAATTTGACATCAATTATTTTTCTATAGAAAGTGCGTATAAATATATAGAAAAAGGAGAAAAATTCTTTGTAAAGGCTATTTCTAAGCCTGTATTAGTCTTTGAAAGAGAGGAAATTTCTGAGGATATCATTGAAAAATGTAAAATAATGTATGAAAAAATAAATAAAAACTAATAAAAAGGAAGTGTTTTAAATGTTAGATTCAAAAGAAAATGTGGAATTAAAAGAAGGAAAAATGGACAAGGAAAAAATAAAAAGAGCGGTTAGAGATATTTTAGAAGCTATTGGAGAGGATCCAGATAGAGAAGGTCTTAAAGAAACTCCAGACAGAGTTGCTAGAATGTATGAAGAGATATTCTGCGGTATTTTCCAGGATCCAAGAGAGCATTTAAAAGTTACTTTCCCAGAGGAATCACACGAGGAAATGGTTATAGTTAAGGATATACCATTCTATTCTTGTTGTGAACATCATCTAGTACCTTTCTTTGGAAAAGCTCATGTTGTTTATATTCCAAAAGGTGGAAGACTTACAGGACTTTCAAAGTTGGCTAGAGTAGTTGAAACTATAGCTAAAAGACCACAGCTACAAGAGAGAATCGCAAAAGAAACAGCGGATATAATAATGGAAGAATTAAGACCTTATGGGGTAATGGTTGTTATAGAAGCTGAACATATGTGTATGACTATGAGAGGTGTTAAAAAACCAGGGTCAAAAACAGTGACTTCAGCGGTTAGAGGAGTATTTGCCAAAGATATAGCTACTAGAACAGAAGCGATGAATTTAATACTTATGAAATAGGAGGAGTAGATAGATGTTAGATTATGGAAAAAGAACTTATATAATGGGAATATTAAATGTTACACCAGATAGTTTTTCTGATGGTGGAGATTTTGATTCAGTAGAGAAGGCTTTAAAACATGCAAAAGAAATGGTTGAAGAGGGAGCTGATATGATAGATATCGGTGGAGAATCTACAAGACCTGGGCATACTTATGTAGATAGTGAAGAAGAAATAAGAAGAGTTGTACCAGTTATAAAAGCATTAAAGAAAGAAATATCACTTCCTATGTCAATAGATACATATAAAGCTGATGTTGCTGAGGAAGCATTAAAGCTAGGTGTTGAGATGGTAAATGACGTTTGGGGACTTAGAAGAGATGAAAATATGGCAAACGTAATAGCTAAATACGACGCTGAGGTTTGCATAATGCACAATCAGGATGGAACTGAATATGATAAAGATATAATGGAAGCTATAAAATATTTCTTAAATGAAAGTATAAAAATGGCTTTAGACGCAGGTGTTAAAAAAGAAAAAATAGTACTAGATCCAGGAATAGGGTTTGGTAAGACATTTGAACAGAATTTGGAAGTACTTAGAAGACTTGGTGAACTTAGAGATTTAGGGTATCCAATACTTTTAGGGACTTCAAGAAAATCTGTTATAGGAAATGTACTGCACTTAGAGCCAAAGGATAGAGTCGAAGGAACTGTTGCAACTACTGTGCTTGGAGTTAGAGATGGTGTAGATATAGTAAGAGTTCACGATGTAACTGAAAACCTAAGAGCTGCAAAGATGGCAGATGCTATATACAGATAGTAGACTTTATTTGAGGTGATGGTTATGGATAAAATTATTTTAAAGGATATGGCATTTTACGGATACCATGGACTTTTAAAAGAAGAAAGTGTTTTAGGACAGAAATTTTTTATAGATATAGAGATAGAAACAAGTACTAAAGAGGCCGGAATAAACGACGATTTTACAAAAACTATAAATTATGCAGAAGTTTATGAAATAACTAGAGAGTTTACAGAGGATAAGAGATTTAATTTAATTGAAGCATTAGCTGAAAATATAGCAGCAGAAGTGTTAAATAGATTTGATATTGCTCACTCAGTTATGGTTAGAATAAGAAAAAAAGAAGCTCCTGTTAAGGGAATTTTTGATTATATGGGAGTAGAAATAAGGAGATATCAGAATGAACAAAGTTTATCTTAGTCTTGGAACAAATATGGGAAATAGACTTGGCTATCTGAATAGGGCGTGCGATATGATAGAAGATAGTGTATATGTTTTTTCTGTTAAAAAGTCAAAGATATACGAAACAAAAGCATGGGGATATACAGAGCAGCCAGATTTCTTAAATATATGCTTAGAAGTGGATACTAGCTTTAATCCACACGAAATGCTTAGATTTTGTCAGAACATAGAAACAAGATTAAATAGAAAAAGAATAATAAAATGGGGGCCTAGAACAATAGATGTAGATATACTTCTTTATAATAATGAAGTTATAGATACAGAAGATTTAAAGGTTCCACATCCGTTAATGAAAGAAAGAGCCTTTGTGCTTAGACCATTGTTGGATTTAGGTAAAGATTTAGATATAAATGGCGAAAATATATTAGATGCATTTAACAATTTACCAGATGAAGAAAAAAGAAATATAGAAGAATTTGAAATAGATGCAGAAAATCCATTTTCTCAGCAGAAAAAAATTATTGTAAATAGAGAAAAGGGAGTAGAATTTGGCAAGGATAATATTGTAATAGCTGGGCCTTGTGCAATAGAAAGCTATGAACAGTTTTTAAAGACTGCCGAGTTTGTTAAAAGTCAGGGAGCTGATATTTTAAGAGGTGGAGCGTATAAACCTAGAACATCTTCATTTTCTTTTAATGGTCTTAAGGAAGAAGGACTTGAAATTTTAAAGGAAGTAAGAAAAAGAACTAAAATGCCTGTTATAACAGAGCTTATGGATATTAGAGATTTAGAAAAAGTATACGATTCTACTGATATAATTCAGATTGGCTCTAGAAATATGCAGAATTTCCCGCTTTTATCTGAAGCAGGAAAGCAGGACAAGCCTGTTATGTTAAAGAGAGGATTAGCAGCGACTATAAATGAATGGATTTGCTCAGCTGAATATATAGCTGTGGAAGGAAACGAAAAAATTATAATGTGTGAAAGAGGAATCAGAACTTATGACGATTACACTAGAAACACATTGGATTTAGCAGCAGTGCCTATAATTAAAAAAGAAACAGGATTACCAGTTATAGTAGATCCTAGTCACGGAACAGGTATAAGGGATTTAGTAGCTCCAATGTCATATGCTGCCTTAGCATGTGGAGCCGATGGTATAATGGTTGAGGTTCATCCAAATCCAGATGAAGCTCTTTCTGATGGAGAACAGTCTTTAGATTTTGATAATTTTAAAGAGCTGATGGAAAAAATTAAAAAAAATTATAAAAATTTATAAATAAAAGAAGGATATTCTAAAAAAAAGTAGAATTATTTATATTATTAACATTGACAAAGATAAAAATTCGTGTAAAATAGAAATGTTAAGACAAAAAACAGAGGGATGTGTTAATATGAACGATATGAAAGAGATTATAGAGGAAATCAAGGCTAGATGCGATATAGCCAGCGTAATAGGTGACTATATAAAGATACAGCCTTCAGGTCAAAACTACAAAGCCTTATGTCCTTTTCATGTCGAAAAAACACCGTCTTTCCACATAAGCACAGCAAAACAGGTTTATAAATGTTTTGGTTGCGGGGAGGGTGGAGATGTTATAAATTTTGTCATGAAAATGGAAAATCTAGACTTTATGGATGCAGTTAGACTGCTTGCAAATAGATGCGGAATTGACATAAATTTTAACATCGACGAAGAAACAAAACAAAAAATTGAATTAAGTAAAAAATATCAAGATATACATACGGAAGCGGCTAGATTCTATTTTGCTAATCTCGTAAAATCAAAAAACAGAGGATACGATTATTTAAGAAATAGAGGTCTAGATGATAAAACCATAAAAAGATTCGGATTAGGATACTCTCAAGATGCTTGGAGTAGCTTAATGGATTATTTAATAGATGAAAAAGGTTATAGTATAGAAGAGCTTTTAGAATGTGGCTTGATAGGAAAAAGTACAAAAACAGATAAATATTACGATAAGTTTAGAAATAGAGTAATGTTTCCTATATTTGATTATAGGGGCAATGTAATAGGATTTGGTGGAAGAGTGTTGGATGACTCACTACCAAAATATTTAAATTCACCAGATACATTGATATTTAATAAAAGACATAATTTATATGGTTTAAATTTTGCTAGAAAAAATCTTTCTTCAAGAACTGTAATACTTGTAGAAGGATATATGGATTTAATATCTCTGTATCAATACGGTATAAAAATAGCTGTTGCTACATTGGGAACAGCCCTTACTAGTCAGCAGGCTAGATTGATAAAAAGATATGCGGATAATGTAATAATATCATACGATTCTGATGGACCAGGAACAAAAGCAAGCCTTAGAGCTATTGATATACTAGTAGAGGCTGGATTATCAGTTAAGGTACTTGATTTAAAAGATGCAAAGGATCCAGACGAATACGTTAGAAAATATGGAACTGATGAGTATAGAAATGCAATGAAGGATGCTGTACCTCGGATTAAATTTAAAATAGATAATCTAAAGTCAACTTTCGACTTATCTAAGGATCAGGATAATATAAAATTTGCTCAGGAAGCGGTTAATATTATAAAACAGCTAAAGAGTCCTGTAGAGATAGATTACTACATAAAATATTTAAGCGAAATAGTTCAGCTAGATGAAGATGCGGTAAAGAGAGAAATATACGGTAAATCATATAGTTCTAAAAATTTATCTAATGGAAAATTCAATAATAAATTTAATAAAAAAGAAGAAAAGCCTATAGAAAAAATGGATGCAATCCAACATGGCGAAGAATTAACTGAAATAATGTTAATTAAAATAATGATGACTATCCCAGCAGCTAGAGAAAAAATATTATTAAAAATAGATGAAAAAGAGCTTTTAATGGAAGATAGTAAGAAAATATTAAATTATTTTTCAAAGGTAGATTCAGAAAAAGTTATTAATCCAGATGAATTAGAGGATATAGATGAAAAATACATCGAGTCTTTAAAGAAAACGTCTTTGGAAAGTATAAATATAAAAAATATGAAAGAAATAGAAGAAACTGTAAGGAGTGTCAGAAGAAACTCTTTAAAGAAAACTATAGATAAACTTAGAATTAAGCAAGAAGAACTAGGTGCTAAAAGTAAAATTTTAGCTGAATCTGATAAAGAGGCAGCTAAAGAGCTAGATTTAGAAATAATGAATTTAGCCTTACAATCAGTAGATTTAAATAAACGATTAAGAAATTTATAAAGGGGGTTTAAGTGTGGATAAAGTTAAAGCAGAAAACAAAAACAAAGAGCTAAAAGAAAAGGCAAACGCACTGATATTAAAAGGGAAGAAGAATGGGTCTCTTACATTTGAAGAAATAGGTGATGCTTTTGAAACAGTTGAAATGAATAAAGAGCAGATGGATAACCTTTACGATACACTTCAGAGTGTAGGAATCGAACTAGTTGATGAAAAATCTAAGAAAAACAATGCAACATTTGCAGTTGGAAATAATGACGATATGGGATTTGATCATATAGACGATCCTGATTCTGATGATGACGATAAAGATGGTGATTCAGAAGCATTAGATTTATCGCTTCCAAAAGGAATAAGTATTGACGACCCAGTTAGAATGTACCTTAAAGAAATAGGTAAAATCCCACTACTTAAACCACATGAAGAAGTTGAATATGCAAAGAGAATGCATGAAGGTGACGAATTAGCAAAACAGAGACTAGTAGAAGCGAACTTAAGACTAGTTGTAAGTATAGCTAAAAGATATGTAGGTAGAGGAATGTTATTCCTAGACTTAATACAGGAAGGGAACCTAGGTCTTATAAAAGCAGTTGAAAAATTCGACTACGAAAAAGGATTCAAATTCAGTACATATGCAACTTGGTGGATAAGACAGGCTATAACTCGTGCTATAGCTGACCAGGCGAGAACAATAAGAATACCTGTACATATGGTTGAAACAATAAACAAACTTATGAGAGTTTCAAGACAGTTACTTCAGGAATTAGGTAGAGATGCTAAACCAGAAGAAATAGCTAAAGAAATGGATCTTTCAGTAGAAAAAGTAAGAGAAATAATGAAGATAGCTCAGGATCCAGTATCATTAGAAACTCCAATAGGTGAGGAAGAAGATTCTCATTTAGGAGATTTCATACCAGATGATGATGCTCCAGCTCCAGATATATCAGCTGCATACTCATTATTAAAAGAACAGATAGAAGAGGTATTAGGATCATTAAATGAAAGAGAACAGAAAGTTCTTAAATTAAGATTTGGTCTTGAAGATGGTAGAGCTAGAACTCTTGAAGAAGTTGGTAAAGAGTTTGATGTAACAAGAGAAAGAATAAGACAGATAGAAGCTAAAGCACTTAGAAAATTAAGACATCCAAGTAGATCTAAAAAACTTAGAGATTATCTTGATTAATAACTTCTTGATTAATAAAATACAGAAAGAATACGTCTTGAAAAAAGGCGTATTTTTTCTATCTAAAATAAAGTGAAATTATAAAAAATTATAAATGTATTGAAAGGAATAAATTTATGAAATTAACAGATAGATTATACAAAATAGCCTCTTTTGTATCTGAAGGAAAAAGAGTAGCAGATATAGGGACAGACCATGGATATATACCAGTTTATTTATTAAATAAAGGGACTATACCATTTGCTATTTTAGCAGATATAAATAAAGGACCTTTAGAAAATGCTAGAAAAGAAGTAAGACATAACGGACTAGAAGCTAAAACGGAATTAAGACTTGGTTCTGGTATAGAAGTTCTTGAAAAAGGCGAAGTAGATGAAATTATAATAGCAGGAATGGGAGGAGCTTTAATAGCAGAAATACTAGAAGCTAAAAAAGAAGTTGCCCAGAGCGCTGAAAAATTAATACTTCAGCCAATGCAGGCACAGGAAGAGCTTAGAAAATATCTACTAAACAATGGATATGAAATAATGGAAGAAGTTTTAGAGAACGAGGACTTTAGAATATATGAAATAATGACTGCTAGATATATTGGAAAAAATAATACACCTTCTGATGAAATATACTACGAAGTTGGAGAAAAACTATTAAATAATAAAAATGAATTATTTACAGAATTTGTAGAAAAGAAAATAAGAACAAATAAAGCTATTTTAGAAAAATTTGAAGGCATAGACAATGAAAATATAAGAAAAAGAAGAGAAGAAGTGGAGTCTAAAATAGAAAAATTAGAAAAGATGTTATAAAATTTTGTTGAAAAGGTGATAATAATGAAATTAAAAGATATAACTAAAAAAATAGAAAATAAATATCCAACTTGTCTAGCATATGATTGGGATAATGTAGGACTTTTAGTTGGAGATTTTGACTCAGATGTTAAAAAAGTGATGACAGTAATAGAAGCAAATGAAGCTGTTGTAGAAGAGGCTATAGAAAAAGGTGTAGACCTTATAGTCACTCATCATCCGTTTATATTTGGTAAAATAAATAGAGTAAATACTGGAGATTTTAAAGGAAAATTAATCCACAAGCTGATAAAAAATGACATATCAGTTTACTCAATGCACACTAATTTTGATATAGCATTTGATGGATTAAATGATTATTTTATGGAAGTTATGGACTTTAAAAATACAAAAGTATTAGATAAAATAAGCTCAGATGAAAACTACTGTGAAGGAAAAGTGTATGGTCTTGGTAGAATTGGCGAATTAGAAGAATATGTTAGTTTAAAAGAACTTTGTGAAAAGTTAAAAAGTGTATTAAATATAGAGTGCCTTAGAGTTGTTGGAGATTTAGGAAAAGAAATATCTAAGGTTGCTGTTGTAACTGGTTCTGGATCTGAATTTGCAAAACTAGCTGCCAAAGAAGGCGCAGATGTTATTTTAACTGGAGATGTTAAATACCATGAAGCTCAGGATGTATTCGATATGGGAATGAATTTGGTGGATTGCGGGCATTTTGACAGTGAAAATATATTTAAAGATGTTATGTACAACTTTTTATCAAATGAATTGGCTGGGGTAGAAGTAATCAAGAGTGAAACTAATCTAAATCCATTCCAAATATTATAATTAGAAGATTATATTAAAAGTTAATAAATAAAAAAAGGAGAGTTTTTTTGACAATGTCATTAAGTTAGTAGAAAAACATAAAGACCTCAATATTAGAAATAATATGGGGTCTTTTTATTTTATAAAAATGTTGACAAGAATTAAAAAATGTGTGGTCGCTTT
>NZ_JBLOUI010000013.1:0-50472 GCF_047807365.1 Peptacetobacter sp. AB800
CATTCTTCGGAAGTAAGACCCCATGAAGACTACGTGGTTGATAGGTCGGAGGTGGAAGTGCAGTAATGTATGCAGCTTACCGATACTAATAGGTCGAGGACTTGACCAAGAAAATATTTGGTAATTTGATTAATATGTATGTAGTTTTCAGAGTACAATCTCTGAAAGTAAAGATTATGTGGTTATTATAGAAAAGAGGATACACCTGTTCCCATTCCGAACACAGAAGTTAAGCTCTCTATCGCTGATGGTACTTGGGGCGAAGGCCCCTGGGAGAGTAGGACGTAGCCACGTAATCTTTTTTATTTTTTTGGAATTTGTAATAAGAAAAATAAATTTAACTTTTAAAATGCAGCATTCATTAACAATTTGTTAAAGAATGTTGCATTTTTGTTTTTTGATAATGAACCAGGTTGTGCTGTGAGAGAAGCCTTAGAAAATGGAATTTTATCTGAAGAAAGATGGAACGCATATAATAAATTAAAAACTGAAAACTCTTTTAATGATGATAAGAATAGCTATCTAATAGCTAAGAATAAAAAACAAAAAGAAATTTCTAAATTGATAAAGAAAATGGCAATAAGAAGATAAAGGGTAAATATTAAAAATAAATATTATAAAGAAGATCGCCGATTGTTTTAGGTGGTCTTTTTTTAATAGGAACTAATTGATTGTGATGAAAATATGAAAATTGGTACATAACAATGGTAAATATTGCATAAAATGGGTATAAGTAAATAGACTATAAATTAATAATATAAAGAATATAATAGATAAAAATATTAACTAAAAAGCATAATAAAAAACTTATAATCAAAAGAGGGGGAAATTGTATGAATTTTAATTTAGATATGAGCATACCGATGTTGACGGTATTTTTACAGGGTGTACTAAGCTTCACATCTCCTTGTATACTACCACTAATTCCACTGTATCTAGGATATTTATCAGGTGGAATTAATCAAGAAGATGGAAGCTACAACAAGAGAAAACTACTTATAAACACAATATTCTTCACATTGGGGATAAGTTTATCGTTCTTCATAATGGGGCTAGGAGTATCGGCTTTAAAAGAATTCTTTGCTTCATACGGAGATATAATATCAAAAATTGGTGGAGTAATAATGATATTATTTGGACTTTACCAATTAGGAATCTTTAAAAGATCTACTCTACTAGAAAGTGAGCACAAACTTCCTTTTAAAATGGATAAAATAGCATTATCACCGATAACAGCGACAATATTTGGGTTTACATTTAGCTTTGCGTGGACTCCATGTATAGGGCCTGTACTAACAAGTGTACTGATAATGGCTGGAAGTGCTGAAACGCGGATGAAAGGATTTATGCTAATAGGTGTTTACAGTGCAGGATTTATAATCCCATTCATATTACTTGGATTATTCACAACTCAGTTAATGAATTTAATAAAGAAATACAAAAATATAGTGAAATATACAGTTAAAATAGGTGCATTTCTAATGATAGTGATGGGGCTATTTGTATTTAGTGGAAAATTATCTTACACAGCAAATAGTACAAATGCATCAAGTAATTCAAATGTAACATACTCTACAGGAAAAGATGCAACAAATTCAAACACAGAAGAAAATAATAAAGCAGAAACAAAAAACGAAGGATCATCATCTAATGCAAATAATGATAAAACTCCTGCAATAGATTTTGAATTAAAAGACCAGTATGGAAAAACTCACAAGCTTTCTGATTATAAAGGGAAGGTAGTATTTTTAAACTTCTGGGCAACTTGGTGTCCTCCTTGTAAAATGGAAATGCCTGATATACAGAAGATTTATGAAAAATACGAAAAACAGGGAGAAGAATCAGAAGTAGTAATACTATCTGTCGCAGCTCCTAACACTCAGGATGAAAAAGATATCGACGGAATAAAAGCATTCTTAGAAGAAAATGGATATACATATCCTGTATTAATGGATGATGGAGGGTACACATTTGGAGCGTATAGAATATCATCACTTCCAACTACATTTATGATAGACAAAGAAGGAAACGTATTTGGATATATTCAAGGTGGACTTACTCAAGAAGCAATGGAGAGCATAATAGAACAGACTATAACAGGAAAAAGAAAAGAATAAAAAATAAAAATAAACTAATAACAAAACTAATAAGTATAAAACTAGAGCTAATGGGGAATAATTCTATTAGCTCTAATTTTAACGAACATATATTCGTGAAATTCTATGAAATAAAATTTATTTATGTTATACTAGATTTTGATAAAGACGGAAATATCTGAAATGAACAGATGAAAAATAAAAGAAAAGATAAAAAGAAATATTAAACAAAATCACGAATTTAGGTGGTGAAAAGATGGATAAATTTAAAATACATTCAAAATTCAAGCCTACAGGTGACCAGCCTGAAGCTATAAAGACGATATCAGATGCCATAAAAAGAAACGAAAAATTCTCGACACTACTTGGAGTAACTGGTTCGGGAAAAACATTCACTATGGCAAATATCATAGAAAATGTAAACAAACCAACACTTATACTGGCTCACAACAAAACACTTGCTGCACAGCTTTACGGGGAATTTAAAGAATTCTTCCCAGAAAATGCTGTAGAATATTTCGTATCATACTACGATTACTACCAGCCAGAAGCCTATGTAGCGAGCAGTGACACATATATAGAAAAAGATGCAAGCATAAACGATGAAATAGACAAACTTAGACACTCTGCAACTGCTGCACTTTTAGAAAGAAGAGATGTAATAATAATTTCATCTGTATCTTGCATATACGGTTTAGGGGATCCAAAAGACTATAAAGAAATGATGCTTTCACTTAGACCAGGTGACGAAAAAGACAGAGATGATGTAATAAAAAGACTAATAGAAATACAGTACGAAAGAAATGACATAAACTTTACTCGAGGAACGTTCAGAGTTAGAGGAGATGTACTTGAAATATTCCCAGCAGGTGACGATGAAAGAGCGATAAGAGTTGAATTCTTTGGGGATGAAATAGACAGAATAACAGAAATAGACTACCTAACTGGTAAAATAGTCGGAACAAGAAGCCACGTCGCAATATTCCCGGCATCTCACTATGTAACAACTCCAGAAAGAATTGAAGAAGCAATAAAAAGAATAGAGGTAGAATTAGAAGAAAGAATTCAATATTTCAAAGAAAGGGATATGTTGCTTGAAGCACAGAGAATAGAGCAGAGAACTAATTACGACATAGAAATGCTAAAAGAAATAGGGTTCTGTCAGGGAATAGAAAACTACTCAAGACACTTAACAGGAAGAGCAGAAGGAGAAAAACCCTACACACTTATGGACTTCTTCCCAGATGATTTCCTAATGATAGTAGATGAGTCGCATGTCACAATTCCTCAGGTAAGGGGTATGTACGCAGGTGACCGCTCAAGAAAAGGCTCTTTAATAGACAATGGATTCAGACTTCCATCAGCATACGACAACAGACCTTTAAACTTTGAAGAATTTGAAGAAAACATAAATCAGATAGTATTTACAACAGCTACACCAGGGCCTTACGAAATTCAGCACAGTACAACATTTGCTGAACAGATAATAAGACCTACAGGACTACTAGACCCTGAAATAGACGTAAGACCTATCGAAAACCAGATAGATAACCTAGTACATGAAATCCATTCTGTAATCGAAAAAGGAGAAAGAGTACTAGTAACTACACTAACTAAAAAAATGAGTGAGGACTTAACAGACTACCTAAAAGAAATTGGAATAAAAGTAAAATACCTACACTCAGACATAGCAACACTTGAAAGAACAGAAATCATAAGGGATTTAAGAATGGGTAAATTTGACGTACTTATAGGAATCAACCTACTAAGAGAAGGATTAGATATCCCAGAAGTATCTCTAATAGCAATATTAGATGCAGATAAAGAAGGATTCCTACGTTCTGAAACTTCTCTAATACAGACAATAGGTCGTGCTGCCAGAAACGAACATGGACGAGTAATAATGTATGCAGACAAGATAACTGACTCTATGAGAAATGCAATAGATGAAACTAAAAGAAGAAGAGAAATTCAGGATGCGTACAACAAAGAACATGGAATTATTCCGAAGACAGTTAAAAAAGATATACGAGCTGCAATCGAAGCTACTCAGGCTGCAGAAGAAGAGGTTGTATACGGAATTAAAGAAACTGACGACATCAACGAATTAAAAGCAAATGTTGCTAAGCTAACAGAAGAAATGATGGAAGCTGCTAAAAATCTTCAGTTTGAAAGAGCTGCGGAATTAAGAGATAAACTAAAAGAACTAGAAGAAAAAATTGCTAAAAAAGAAAAATAGAAAATAGATAAAATCTAAGTAGATAAATTCAAATAAATAAAAGCGAAAGAAAGGAGTAGCTATGCAAGAGAGAAACATTGTAATAAGAGGAGCTAGAGAAAACAACTTAAAAGGTGTAGACTTGACGCTTCCTAGAAATAAATTCATAGTATTTACAGGACTTTCTGGATCTGGAAAATCATCTCTAGCATTCGACACAATTTATGCAGAAGGCCAGAGAAGATATGTAGAAAGTCTTTCATCATATGCAAGACAGTTCTTAGGACAGATGGAAAAACCTAACGTTGAGTACATAGAAGGACTATCTCCAGCGATATCAATAGACCAGAAAACAACATCAAAAAACCCTCGTTCAACTGTGGGAACTGTAACAGAAATATACGACTACCTAAGACTATTATTCGCAAATGCAGGTGAGGCTCACTGTGCAGTTTGTGGAAAGAAAATAAACCGGATGACAGTTCAGGAAATAACAGATAAAATATTAGAATTTCCAGAAAGAACAAAAATCCAGATACTATCACCTATAGTTAGAGGAAAAAAAGGAACTCACAAAAAACTAATCGACAATGTAAGAAAAGAAGGATTTGTAAGAATAAGAGTAGATGGAGAAAACTACGATATAAACGACGAAATAGAAATCGAAAAAAATAAAAAGCACGATATAGAAGTTGTAGTAGATAGAATAATAGTCAAACCAGGTCTAGAAAGTAGACTTGGAGACTCTCTTGAAACTGCTCTAAAACTATCTGATGGACTTGTAATTGCCCAGGTAATAGGTGGAGAAGAAGTAATGTTCTCTACAAAATTTGCCTGCCCAGACCATGGAATAGGTATAGAAGAATTATCTCCTAGAATGTTCTCATTCAATGCTCCATTCGGTGCGTGTGAAGCTTGTAAAGGTCTTGGAGAAAGTAAAGAAGTTGACCCAGACTTAGTAGTTCCAAACAAGGACTTAACTATAAAACAGGGTGCTATTGCGGCTTGGGGAGCAGCTGCTACAAATGACGAAACATACTACAGCATGATGATGAAAAGTTTAGCTGACAAATACGGTGTAGATATAGATGTTCCATTTAAAGAACTACCTGAAGATTTTGTACAGGAGCTACTATATGGAAATGGTGTGGACAGCACAGTAGTTGAGTTTGAATTCGACTCAAAATTTAGTGGAAGAAAAAAATACAGAGCTCACTTTGAAGGGGTTATAACTAACATAGCTAGAAGATATCAGGAAACAAAATCTGAATACATGAGAGATAAACTAGAAGAGTTTATGGCGGAAAGTCCTTGCCCTGTATGTAAAGGAAGAAGACTTAAAAACGAGGTTCTATCTGTACTTGTAGGTGGAAAAAACATAATAGAAGTAACAGACTTATCTATAAATGAATTAATAGAATTTATAGACGGATTAAACGACACATTCTCAGAAAAACAGAAAATGATAGCTGCTGAGATAATAAAAGAAATAAAAGCTAGAGCATCATTCCTTAGAGATGTAGGTCTTGACTACCTAAACCTATCGAGAAAAGCTGGAACACTTTCTGGTGGAGAAGCTCAGCGTATAAGACTTGCAACTCAAATAGGTTCTGCACTTGTAGGAGTACTTTATGTACTAGACGAGCCTAGTATAGGACTTCATCAGAGAGATAACGACAAACTAATAGGAACTCTAAGAAACCTAACAGACTTAGGAAACACACTTATAGTTGTTGAACACGATGAAGACACAATGAGAGCTGCGGACTATATAGTAGATATTGGCCCTGGAGCTGGAATTCATGGTGGAGAAATAGTAGCAGAGGGAACTGCAGAAGAGATAATAAACAATCCAAACTCTATCACAGGAAAATATCTAAGTGGAGAAAAACAGATAGCAATTCCAGAAACTTTAAGAGAAGGAAATGGAAACTTCATCGAAATCAAAAAAGCATCAGAAAACAACTTAAAAAATATTAACGTAAAATTCCCACTTGGTAAATTTGTATGTGTAACTGGAGTATCTGGATCAGGAAAAAGTACGCTAGTAAACGAAATACTTTACAAAGGTGTTGCAAGTAAAGTAAATAGAGCGAGAATAAGACCGGGTAAACACAAAGAAATAACTGGGATTGAAAATATAGACAAAATAATAAATATAGACCAGAGCCCAATAGGAAGAACACCTCGTTCAAATCCTGCGACTTACACAGGTGTATTTGACCATATAAGAGACTTATTTGCATCTACTAATGAAGCAAAAGCTAGAGGATACCAGAAAGGTAGATTTAGTTTCAATGTAAAAGGCGGAAGATGTGAAGCTTGTAAGGGAGATGGAATTATCAAAATAGAAATGCACTTCCTTCCAGATGTATATGTTCCTTGTGAAGTATGTAAAGGGGAAAGATACAACAGAGAAACATTACAGGTAAAATACAAAGACAAAACAATATCTGATGTACTAGATATGAACGTAGAAGAAGCATTAGAATTCTTTGAAAACATACCAAATATAAGAAGAAAACTAGAAACTCTAATGGATGTAGGTCTATCATATATCAAACTAGGACAGCCATCTACACAGCTCTCTGGTGGGGAGGCTCAGAGAATTAAACTAGCAGCCGAACTTAGCAAACGTCCAACAGGAAAAACACTGTACATATTAGATGAGCCGACAACTGGACTTCACATGGCAGATGTAGATAAACTAATCGACGTACTTCAGAGACTTGCGGATACAGGAAATACAATAGTTGTAATAGAGCACAATCTTGATGTAATAAAAACTTGTGACCATATAATCGACTTAGGACCAGAAGGTGGAGACGGTGGAGGAACAATAGTTGCCACAGGAACACCAGAAGAAGTATCTAAAGTAGAAGAAAGTTACACAGGACAATTCCTAAAAAGATACTTCAAATAAAGACAAGAAAAAGAATTCAAGTTTTTTAGTTAGAAAATTTATAAAAGATTATGACTAACAAAAGAGACTGCTGCAAGATACGCAACAGTCTCTTTTTCTTTACAACAAATTTGTCTGAGGTATAATTATAATATAAAAATATAAGAAAAATACTACTAAAAATGGAGAATAAAATGGAACAAATTTTGATTGTAGAAGATGACCTAAGGCTCAATCAAGGATTGTGCAAAGCCTTAAAATCAGAAAATAGAAAAATTATATCTTGTATGGATTTAAAAAGTGCAAGAGAACAACTAGAAATTGACGACGTATCGTTGATATTATTGGATATAAATTTGCCAGATGGAAATGGATTAGACTTTCTAAAAGAATTAAAAGAAGAGGATTCAATTAGACCTGTAATTTTACTTACAGCCAACGATACAGATATGGATATTGTTGAGGGTCTTGAACAAGGAGCGGATGATTACATAACAAAGCCATTTTCTCTAGCAGTTTTAAGAGCAAGGGTAAACACACAACTTAGAAAAAATGCTATTAATCTAAAAAATGAAAATGGAAAAAATGAAAAGATATTTAAAATGGATCGTTTTGTATTTGACTTTGATAATATGATATTTTTAGCCGATGAAGAAAATATAGAACTAAGCAAAACAGAGCAAAAGTTATTAAAAATATTAGTAGAGCATCAAGGTGGAACAGTAAGTCGTAATATGCTGATAGACTACATTTGGACTGATGGAGCAAAATATGTAGATGAAAATGCACTTTCTGTAAGTATAAAAAGACTTCGTGACAAACTTGGTGCACAGGATTATATCAAGACAGTCTATGGAATAGGGTACAGTTGGGTGAATAAAGATGAGTAAATTTATTGTAGTATTGGCGTTAATTAGCATAATTGCAGCTTTTACAGTTGTTTTAATAAATCATGTACGCACTAAAAGAACTATGGATACACTTGAAAAAATGATAGACTCTGCAGCTGATGGTGAATACTCAGAAACAAAATTCGACGAAAGTAGATTGTCTGCATTAGAAACAAAGTTCTCTAATTATCTATCCTCATCAAGCACCTCATCCAAAAATATTATGAAGGAAAAAGAGAAAATAAAGACTTTGATTTCTGATATATCACATCAGACTAAGACTACGATTTCAAATCTTATTTTGTACAGTGAATTAATAGAAGAGGAAGATTTATCTGAAGATATGCGCTCTAATGTTGAAGCAATTAAACAACAAGCTGAAAAACTAGAATTCTTAATAAAATCTCTTGTAAAACTTTCAAGATTGGAAAATGGAATTTTAAACTTATCGCCAAGAAAAGAAGAAATTCAACCTATGCTAAAAGATATATATGAACGGTATATATCTAAAGCTAAAAACAAAAATCTAGAATTAAACATTGAAAAGACAACATCAAAAGCTACTTTTGACAGAAAGTGGACTACAGAAGCACTGGGAAATATTGTAGATAATGCAATAAAATACACAAATATAGGGGAAATAAATATTAATGTCAAAGAGTATGAAATATTTACAAGAATAGACATATCAGACACAGGAATGGGGATAGATGAATCTGAACAAGCAGAGGTATTTTCACGTTTTTATCGCTCTCAATCAGTACACAACGATGAGGGTGTAGGAATAGGACTTTATCTAACAAGAGAAATTATCTCTAGTGAGGGTGGATATATAAAACTAACATCAGAGCTAGGAGTAGGATCTACATTTTCTGTATATATTCCGAGATAGATGAAATCTAACAAAACTGTTAGAATTGATATATTTACAGAAAGAATGTGGAAAGATTTGTATGAGATAATCTGTATATAGAGATGAAGGAACATCTTTTATATACAGATTTTTTTTAGAAACATAAATTTTGGAATGAGAATAATAAATTCCTACATATAACTCTAAGAAAATTTATGTTATGGAGGTGTGAGATATGAAAATTTTACAAGCAGATAATTTAATAAAGATTTACGGCTCAGGTGAAAATGAAGTCCATGCACTAGATGGAGTTAATTTTTCAGTAGAAAAAGGAGAATTTGTTGCTATTGTTGGAACATCTGGCTCTGGGAAATCAACATTATTGCATATACTAGGTGGGCTAGATAGACCAACATCAGGAAATGTAGCAGTAGATAATAGAAATATTTTCTCTTTAAAAGATGAGGAGCTAACTATTTTTAGACGTAGAAAAATTGGATTTGTATTCCAAAATTATAACCTAGTTCCTGTTTTAAACGTATATGAAAATATTGTACTTCCAATCCAGCTTGATGGGAAAGAGCCAGATGCAGAGTATATCAAAAGTATAATTGAAACACTAGGGATAGAAAATAAATTGGATAATCTTCCAAATAACTTATCTGGTGGTCAGCAGCAACGTGTGGCTATTGCAAGGGCACTAGCTTCAAAACCAGCTATAATACTTGCCGATGAACCAACAGGAAACCTTGACTCAAAAACAAGCCAAGATGTACTCGGATTATTAAAAGTAACTAGTCAAAAATATGCACAGACAATAGTAATGATTACCCACAACGAAGAAATTGCTCAATTAGCAGACCGTATAATTCGTATTGAAGACGGCAAGATTGTAGAGCATTAGGGGGTGGCAGTTATGAAAGTTAAAAATAAAAAATGTATTCGTAATCTGAGTATCAAGCAATTTAAAGCTGGAAAAACTAGAAATTTAATTGCCGTTTTTGCGATTGCATTGACTACATTGCTGTTCACATCACTATTTACAATTGCATTTTCTATAAATGAAGGGATGCAGGAATCAAATTTCCGTCAATGTGGCGCTTGGAGTCATGGTAGTTTTAAAGCTATGACAGAGGAACAGTTTGAAGAAATAAAAGACGATCCATTAATAAAACAATACGGTGAAAGACGTTTTGTAGGAATGCCTACAAAAGTACCCTTTAATAAAAGTCATGTAGAAATTGGATACGCTGATAAAAATGAGGCACACTTTATGTACTGTGACCCTACAACCGGAAGATTACCTAAAGAGGGAACAGATGAAGTAGCGACAGATACAAAAGTACTTAAACTATTAGGAGTAGAACCCCAAATAGGTGAAAAATTGACTCTTACATTTGATGTAGATGGAAAAGAAACAACACAAACTTTCACACTTAGTGGATATTGGGAATATGATGAAGCAATTGTAGCAAATCAGATTTTAATTCCAGAAAGTAGAGCGGAGTCTATTTTTAAAGAGGTAAATCTTATACCAGGAAAAGCTACAGATGGAATGACAGGAAGTTGGAATATGGATGTTATGTTCAAAAGTTCTCGAAATATAGCAGAAAATATGGAAACTGTTCTTAATAATCATGGATATCAAGGAAAAGATAATTTAAAAGAAAGTAATTATATCAAAATAGGTGTTAACTGGGGATATAGTGGTGCACAATTAGAAGAAAGTATGGACTTATCCTTAGTATTAGCTATAGTGCTTATATTATTACTTATTGTTTTTACAGGGTATCTAATTATATACAATGTATTCCAGATTTCAGTGGCAAATGATATTAGATTTTATGGATTATTAAAGACAATAGGTACAACTCCTCGCCAGCTTAAAAAGATTATTCGTCAACAGGCAATACTTCTTAGTTTAATAGGAATTCCTTTTGGATTACTTGCAGGTTGGATAGTAGGAAAATCTTTAACAGCAGTAGTAATGGCACAATTAGATGTTATAAATGTGGTTTCTATTAGCCCAGGTATATTTATCTTTGCTGTTATCTTTACTTTATTAACAGTATGGATTTCTTGTATTAGACCTGGAAGAATAGCATCAAAAGTTTCTCCAATAGAAGCAGTTAGATACACAGAAGGAAGCAATATCAAAAAGAAATCTAAAAAAACATCA
Source organism: Peptacetobacter sp. AB800 (assembly GCF_047807365.1). Taxonomy (NCBI): domain Bacteria; kingdom Bacillati; phylum Bacillota; class Clostridia; order Peptostreptococcales; family Peptostreptococcaceae; genus Peptacetobacter; species Peptacetobacter sp. AB800. Next base: position 11,139 of record NZ_JBLOUI010000013.1, read on the forward strand.
AAGAAAGTATCGCTTTGGTTAATGGCAAAAGAAAACTTAGGTAGAAGTCGTGGAAAAACTATAGTAACTATAATTTCTTTATCATTAGCGGTTGTTTTATTGAACTTTACAGTTTTATTTACAAAAGGTTTTGATATGGATAAATATGTATCTAATTTTGTATCTACAGATTTTGTATTAGCAAATGCTTCATACTTCCAATCAGATGGTATTTTTGAGAAGGATAAAGCTTTATTGCCATCAGATATAGAATATATTTCTAAGCAAAAAGGAATAACAGATAGCTGTAAAATATACGGAAAGACTTCAACTGTACAAGAATTTATAACAGAAAAAGCTTATAGAAATAACTATAAATATTCCCTTAAAAAAGAAGAAATAGATAAAAGAATAAAACTAGAAGAAAAAACAAAAGATGGGCGTATTGTTGATAGAGCACAGATTTATGGAATGGAAAAATTAGCATTAGACAAACTAAAAGTTTGGGAAGGAGATCTTTCAAAAGTATACGATCCAGGAAGTAGAAATATCGCAGCTGTATATGATGAAGATGACTATGGAAAATTTAAAAAAGAGTCACGGTGGGCGAAAGTAGGAGATAAAATTACGCTTAGATATGTAGAAGAAATGGAATACTATAATCCAGAAACAGGTAAAGTATATCAAAAAGATTTTGACCCTAGCAAACAATCTGGAGTAGTTTCTAGTTCAAGAGCTAAAAAGTATAAAGATGTAGAATACACAGTATCAGCGATAGTAACTGTACCAAAAGCATTATCTTATCGTTACTATGGAGCTAATGAGTTTATATTAAATGATAAGACTTTCATACAAGACTCTGGAACAGACTCTATAATGCTATATGCATTCAACACAACAAAAAAATCAAACTCAGCGATGGAATCTTTCCTTAAAGATTACACAACAAATCAAAATCAAGAATACGACTATGAAAGCAAGGAAAAATATGTATCAGAATTTGAAAGTATGCGCTCTATGTTCTTATTAATGGGTGGAGCACTAAGCTTTATAGTAGGATTAATAGGAGTACTTAACTTCTTCAATGCAATTCTTACAAGTATAATTACTAGAAAAAGAGAATTTGCAATGCTACAATCTGTTGGTATGACAGGAAAACAGCTAAAAACTATGCTAGTATACGAAGGTTTATACTACGCTTTAGGAGTTGGAGTTCTTTCTCTAGGTCTATCAATAATATTAAATCCATTTATTGGAAAAACTATAGAAAATATGTTTTGGTTCTTTACTTACAAATTTACAATAACATCAATTTTAATAGTTATGCCTATGTTTATACTATTAGGGATAGTATTACCGCTAGTAATTTACAAATTTGTATCTAAAGCAACAATTGTTGAAAGATTAAGAGAGAATTAGTAATGAAAATAATTTGTTTTTAAAGTATAATTAAATAAAGAAATTAAACAGCCTGAAAAATATTTTTTCAGGCTTTTTTTTGAAGGCGGTGGTTTTTCTATGAATAAGCACACAAAAGTATATTTAAACAGAAATGAATTTGGGACAGTTTCGGGGATAAAATTTATCGAGTTACATTATGCAGACCTTACAGAATTTTACTACCCAATAGACCTATTAGTCCTTGCATCATATAAATACCATGAAGGATCTACGCAGAAGGCATTTGAAAAAAGCTTCATGGAAAAATACGGGATGTCTATGAAAGAAATACAGGAAGAGGCAGTTTTAGATTTAAACAAGTCGCTTGGAGTTTGGATGTCTAAGGAATTTGACGTTGAAAAGGTAGGTTTTAAAAGAATTGCCTGTATAGAATTAGATGATAGAACAATAACTGCTGAATGTTTTGCAGAGAGAATAAGAAATCTATTTGCTGTGATAAATCTTGCAGATGGTATTGGTATAAATATAGAGAATATAGCGATGCCGGTTATGGGTTCTTGTTTAAAAAATCTACCAGACGATGAAATTCTCAGCATACTTGTAGAGCAAAGTAGATTTGCTATGGAAAAGACATACAACCTAGACGGGATATACATAGTCGATAACGATAGAGAAAGGGTTATGAAATTTGACCGGAAGATGAATGAAATCCTAAACAGAACTGATGTTGATCAGGAAAATGTGTTTAGCGATGAGCAATGCGACGAAATTCTTTGCGATATGTGGTCTAAGATGAAATACTACAGAGAGCAGGTTACTTCTGGAAAATTCAAGAAAAGAGATAGAAGTGATGTTCTAATTGAGTTTGAAGCAAGAATTGAGAGCAGAGAACTTAGACAGTTCGAGTTCTGCGTGTTGGCTAGAAAAATGTTAGAGTTTATCATATACGATATAGGTGGGGATAAGGCTGGAAACAGAAACCTATTCCAGAGAATTGAGTATATGAGAAAAGCAGAACTTGCATCTCCAAGAATTACTGCATATATGCATATAATTAGGGCATTTGGAAATGCTGAGGTTCACACAGATGAAGAAGTAGAGTATTCAATAGAAGAAAACTACCTAGATAGACAGATACTTGTAGAGTGTCTATCTAGAGTGGTTGATTATTGGATTGCGTATAAATATAGAAGCAACAAGAAAATTAAATAGGAGGACATAATTTGTTTGACATACAAGAACATTTAAAACAACTTCCAGAACAACCTGGAGTTTATATAATGAAAGACGCTTTTGGAAATGTAATCTACGTTGGAAAAGCTGTCGTACTTAAAAACAGAGTTAGACAGTATTTCCAATCGTCTAAAAATCATTCATCAAAAGTAAAATCAATGGTAAAAAATATCAGAAGTTTTGAATATATAATAACCGATTCAGAAACAGAGGCACTTATACTAGAGTGTAACTTGATAAAGAGATATAAGCCAAAATACAACGTACTTCTTAGAGATGATAAAACATATCCGTATATAAAAGTCACTACTAATGAGGATTTTCCTAGAGTGATAAAAGTTAGAAAAGTGGCTAAGGATAAGGCAAAATACTTTGGACCGTATACAAATATAACTGCTGTAAACGACACACTTGAGGTAATTAGAGATACATATCCTATAAGAACGTGTAAAATCGACATAGATAGAGCTATAAAGAATAAGATGCGTCCATGTTTAAACTATCATATCAAGAAATGTATGGGGCCTTGTACTGGTAAAGTTTCAAAGGAAGAATACAGACAGATGATAGACGAGGTTATTATGTGTCTTTCTGGAAAGGAAGAGAAATTAGTTGAAATTCTAACAGAGAAGATGCAAAAATGTGCAGCCGACTTTAGATTTGAAGAAGCTGCGGTTTATAGAGATAAGATAAAAAGTTTAGAAGAAATGGTTCAAAAACAGAAGATAGACACAAATACGCTAGACCTAAATCAAGATATTATCGCTATGGCTAGGGCAAACAATGAAGCCTGTGTTCAGATTTTCTTTGTAAGAAATGGGAAAATTGTAGGAAGAGAACACTTCATACTAGAAGGAGTTATGGATAGTAGCAGAGAATCAATACTTGGATCATTTGCTAAACAGTTCTATATGGAGCAGGAGTACATTCCAAAAGAGATAATTATCGAGGATGAAATAGAAGACCAGGGAATTTTAGAGGACATACTAACTGCAAAAAAAGGTCAGAAAGTTGTTATAAGAGTCCCTCAAAAAGGCGAGAAAAAGAGCTTGGTTGAAATGGTCAGAAAAAATGCACTTGAGTACTTAGAAAAATTCTCGGATATGAATAAGAGAAAGTACGAAAAAAGTATAGGTGCACTTGAGGAATTAAAAAATTTACTAGAATTAGAAGAGCTACCTATAAGAATAGAGTCTTTTGATATTTCTAATATACAGGGTGTAGACTCTATAGGATCTATGGTAGTTTACACAAATGGTAAAAAAGATAAAAAAGAATACAGAAGATATAAAATCAAGACGGTAATTGGACCAAATGACTATGATTCTATGGCTGAAATTCTAGAAAGAAGGATAAAACATGGAAATCTACCGGACTTAATTTTACTAGATGGTGGTAAAGGTCAGGTTGGTGCTGTCAGAAAAGTATTTGACAGATATGGAATTGATATCCCTCTTTGGGGAATGTACAAAGATGATAAGCACAGAACCAAAGGGCTGATAAATGAAACTAGAGAAATTGAATTATCAAAGACTAGCAATCTGTACAGATTTGTAGCTGGAATTCAGGAAGAGGTTCATAATTATGCAATAACATACCACAGAAGTCTTAGGGATAAAAAGCTTACAAAATCAGAGTTAGACAATATTCCAGGAATTGGAGAGAAGAGAAAAAAAGCTCTACTTGCAAAATTCAAGACTTTAGAAGGTATAAAAAATGCGACATTAGAAGAACTTGAAGACACAGACACTATGAACTCGACAGTTGCAGAAAAAGTCTATGATTTCTTTAGAGAAAAAGAACAAGGATTATAAAAACTATAAATATTAAAAAGGAGATAAACTATGGAAAGCAGAGTAAATATATTAGATGTGATAAACGCATTAGACTTAGAAGTTGTCAATTTTCCTGCTGATGGAAAAGACCACTTTGTAACAACACCAGAACTTAACAGACCAGGACTACAGTATGCTGGATTCTTTGAATATTTTTCTTCAGACAGAATTCAGATAATAGGAAAGAGTGAATACGAATATTTTGCTGCTATAGACGAAGAAACAAGAATTGAGAGATTAGAAAAATTCTTCTCTTATGATATTCCAGCGGTAATAATTTCTAGAGATATGGAAGTAAAACCAGATTTCTTAGAAATAGCAGAAAAACACAATATAATAGTTTTAAAATCACATAGAAATACTACAAGACTTATAAACAAATTGTCAAATTACCTTGAAAATAGAATGGCTAAGTACGAAACTGTACACGGTGTTTTGGTAGACATATACGGTGTCGGTGTACTTATCAAAGGTGAAAGTAGTGTTGGTAAGTCAGAAACTGCACTTGAATTAGTTCAGAGAGGACACAGACTTGTAGCAGATGACGCCGTTGAAATAAGAAAAACTGACGAAAATAAACTAATAGGTCAGGCTCCTGAGCTTCTTAGACATTTTATGGAAATAAGGGGAATAGGAATATTAGATATAAAAACTCTTTACGGAGTTAGAGCGGTAAAAACTAGTCACGATATAGGACTTGTAATCTATCTTGAATCATGGAATAAAAACAAATACTACGACAGACTTGGTCTAGATAGAGAATACGAAAATATAATGGGTGTACAAATAGAAAAAATGACTGTACCTGTAAAACCAGGAAGAAACACATCTATGATACTTGAAGTTGCTGCTATGAACTATAGACAGCGTGGAATGGGATATGATGCAGCTGCAGAATTTACTAAAAAATTAAATCAGCTACTTCAGAGCGATAGATAGTTTTTTGGAAAGAGGGGGAGATTATATATGTATTTTGGGCTCCAGGCTTCGACGTGGTGTGAGTAAAATGTATTGTTTGTAATAAACTACACGTCTGCAGATTGTCGCTTAAAATACATATAAAATCTCCCCCTTCACACAATAAAACTATCAACCGTAGCTAAAGCAGCTGATAAATAATTTTTTCAGTAAATTCTTCAGCTTGCTACTAAAAGTATGAATGAGATAAAGGTGATAAAAACATTACTTGATTGTTATTATTTTACAATCTTCGATGAGCCGGTGCGGTGAGCTATGATTACTATTCACCAGTATTTATAAAAAAATAAATGACTAACCGTAAGCGACAATTCTGCAAGCGCCCCACAACCCATAAATGTGTTACATAAATGGGTGGGGCGCTGAAGCCTGGAGCCAAGGTTAGTCATTATTTTTTCCTATAAAACTGGTGAAAGCAATCTAGATATAGATTCTTTGATTTTTATATATGTAGATCTGCTTTCGTATATTTCTTTTGTTATTTCTCTAGAGTTTTCGATATCTCTTTCAAATATCATTCTCTGTTCTCTTGCTTTTTCTTCTGAATAGATAAAAGCATTTACTTCGAAGTTTAGTTCGAAGCTTCTTATATCCATGTTTGCAGTTCCTATTGAAGCAACTGAGTCATCGTAAACTATTGTTTTAGCGTGTAGGAATGCATCTCCACCGTAAGTGTATATTTTTGCACCGTAGTTTAAAAGTTCTCCTGCATAAGAGTATGATGCCCAGTATACAAATGGATGGTCAGGTTTTGAAGGTATCATTATTCTTACATCTACACCAGATAGACAAGCGACTTTTAGTGTTTCCATTAAAGTCTTATCTAGTATTAAGTATGGACTCTGGATGTATACGTAATCTCTAGCCTTCTGAATCATTTTCATATATCCGTATTTTATTTCATCTAATTCTGTTATATCGGGACCACTTGAAACAATCTGGATTCCAACATTTCCAGTTGATTTTTCTCTCTTTTTAGTGAAGTACTTAGCTAAATCAAGATTTTCTTTAGTAGTGTATCTCCAGTCAAGAAGGAATCTCATACTTAAGTCGATTACGCAGCTACCTGTAAGTCTTATATGAGTATCTCTCCATTCTCCAAATTTTGGATCTCTTCCAAGGTACTCATCACCAACGTTAAATCCTCCAACAAATCCAACCTTACCATCAATAACAACTATTTTTCTATGGTTTCTGAAGTTTATGTTGAAGTTGATTATATTTAAGAATGAAGGGAAGAAATTAGCAACCTGAACACCAGCTTCTTTCATTTCTTTTACAGCTTTTCTGCTTAGGTTTCTACCACCAACAGCATCGTACAGAAGTCTAACTTCTACACCAGACTGTGCCTTTTCTTTAAGTATTTCTATGATTTCTTTTCCTATTCTATCGTCTTTAAATATATAGAACTGGATGTTTATATATTCTTCAGCTTTTTTAAGCTCTTCAAGAAGAGAGTTGAAGAACATATTAGATTCTGGATATATATCGACATCGTTGTCCGCTGTGAAGTGGGCATTGTTTGAATTTGCTAAAGTGTAGATAATATCCTTGTTTTCATCTAAGTATGGGTCTAAATTTGACTCAATTTCCACATAAGATTCTAATATTTTATCTTTTATAACCTTATCCTCTTTTTCCTTAACTCTGAACATATTCTTCTTAGCGATACTTCTACCAAACATCGCATATAATATGAATCCAACTGGAGGAACAAGAACTAGTATAACTATCCAAGTAAGAGTATTATCTATATTTCTCTTTCCTCTAAAGATAAGGTCTACAACAAGAATAAAGTTTATGAGATATATTGCCGTAAGCACAATCTCAAACAATGATAATGGTAAATTTTCCAAAAAAAAATCTCCTCTCTTAAAAAATTATTTAGTTTTCGTAAATTAAAAATTGAAATGAAATATATATTTAATTCCGGAAATTTCTCCGTTAAAAATAAATATGTAGTAATTTAATAAATGCCTACTACATAGCTATTATGACTATTAAAACATATAATAATGAAACTTTTCAATAGGAAAAGATAAAAAATAATGAAAACTTCATAGAAAACACAAATTTGAAAATGAAAAAAACTTTGTAAATTGACACGTTCAAAAGTTCAAATTATTTGGTGTAGATATTGTTATTTTTAGAAATTTAATTTATTATATTAATATATAATTGGGTGTATAATGCACTAATTTTAACCAATATAGAAAATTTTAAAGAATTTAACTTTTAAAAAGATGATTGAATAATAAATTCGCGGATATATTATAACAAAACATCATAAATTAGAAGATTAGATAATATTTGATATAGAGAATTTTTAAAATTCGAGGAGGAAATGAAATTGAATAAAAATAAAGTATATAATGATATTTTAAATATAGTTGGAGAAGGAAATATAATGAGGGACGAGCCTATGAAGAAGCATGCTTCTTTTAGAGTAGGTGGGCCTGCAGATGTTTTAGTAAGACCTAGAACTGAAGAACAGCTTAGAGATATTCTTTTATATATAAAGAAGGAAAATGTTCCATATCTTGTAATAGGTAATGGTTCAAATCTTTTAGTTAAAGACGGTGGAATTAGAGGGATAGTAGTTGAAATATCTGATAACTACAGCGATTTTAAAATAGATGAAAATAGAATAGAAATACAGGCAGGTGCACTATTATCGAGAATAGGAAATGCAGCACTTAGAGCATCACTTAAGGGATTTGAGTTTGCATCTGGTATACCAGGTACTTTTGGTGGAGCACTTGCTATGAACGCTGGAGCATACGGCGGAGAAATTAAAGATATAGTAAAAACTGTAAAAGTTATGGATGTAGATGGGAATATATTTGAACTATCTAATGAAGAAATGAATTTTGAATATAGAAAAAGTGCAATAGTAGAAAATAACTATGTAGCTCTTTCTGCAGTTGTAGAATTAGAAAAAGGTAGTTATGACGATATCAAGGCTACTATGGATGATTTAAAAGAAAGAAGAACATCAAAACAGCCACTTAATTTTGCAAGTGCAGGTAGTACATTCAAAAGACCAGAAGGGTATTTTGCAGGAAAATTAATACAGGACAGTGGTCTTAAAGGACTTTCTATAGGTGATGCACAGGTATCTGAAAAGCATTCCGGATTTGTAATTAACAGAGGAAATGCAACAGCTAAGGATTTACTAAATCTTATGTTTGCTATTAAAGCAACTGTTAATGCAAAATTTGGAGTTATGCTTGAAGAAGAGGTTAAGATAGTTGGAGAAGAGCCAGCTGCAGAAGAAGAATAGACCGGAGATGATTATATGAAAATTTTAGCTGATTACCATACCCATACTATATACAGCAACGGGAAAAATGGAAAAAGAAAGCACGCATTTGGAACTATAGAAGAAAATGTACAGGAAGCAATAAAAAAAGGTCTTAAAACTATTGGGATATCAGACCATAGTTACAGACATTTACTGTACGGTTTAAATAGAGATAGTATATTTGAAATGAGAGAAGAAATAGATAGATTAAATGAGAAATATAAAGAAATCGAAATTCTTCTCGGTGTAGAATGTAATATTCTAGATAACAAAGGCACAATAGACATGGATGACAAGATAAGAGAGCAGTTAGACTATGTGCTAGCAGGTTATCATTTTGCATCAGAGCCTACATCTTTTAGATGCCTTTTAAATCATGGAGATAATTATCTTTTAAAGACAAAACGGTCTAAAAGATACAACACAGATGCAATAGTAAATGCGATGAAAAACAACGATATATTTATGATTACACACCCTGGAGATAAGGGAGATGTGTACATAGAAGAAATTGCTGAAGAAGCAAAAAAGAGAAATATTATTCTAGAAATAAATAGCTCTCACGCACATCTAAATGCTGAGCAGCTAAAGCAGATAGCAAAATATGAAAACAGACTTATGATTGGCTCAGATGCACATAAGCCATTCATGGTTGGAAACTTTTCACTTGGATTAGAAACAGTGAAAAATTCTGGGATAGATATTAAAAGAATAGAAAATATAATGGAATAGAAGGGGGCAATTTGTATGAAATTTGTTATAGTAACAGGTCTATCAGGATCTGGAAAAAGTGAAACAATGAAAGTTTTGGAGGATATGGGATTCTACTGTGTAGATAATATGCCACCAGCATTAATAACAAAATTTGCAGAAATATGCTTCAAGGGAAACTCTAATATAGAGAAAGTTGCTCTAGGAGTAGATATAAGAGGTAGAAGATTCTTTGAAGCGCTTCACGAAAGTCTTGATTACCTTGAAAAAGCAAATTATAAATTTGAAGTACTTTACCTTGACTGTGAAGACGATGTGCTTCTAAAAAGATATAAGATGACTAGAAGAAATCATCCATTATCAAAAAATATGCAGATTCCAGAAGGGATAAAAATAGAAAGACAGATAATGGAGCCATTTAAGAAATACGCAACTTGTATATTAGATACTTCAAATATGAAGCCAAAGGATTTAAAAGAAGAGATTTCTAAGATATATAAAGACGGACAGGAAGAAGACACTCCTAATATGACTATATCTGTAGTATCTTTCGGATTTAAGTATGGAATACCTAAGGATGCGGATTTAGTATTCGATGTAAGATTCCTACCTAACCCTTACTACGATGAAAGTCTAAGACCTAAAACTGGAGATTTTAAAGAAGTTAGAGAGTATGTCATGAATTCTCAAATTAGTGAAGAGTTTGTTGAAAAGCTGTTTGACTTTGTTGGATTTTTAATTCCACAGTATTTAGAAGAGGGTAAACAGCACCTTGTTATAGGAGTAGGATGTACTGGTGGAAGACATAGATCTGTAACTATAGCAAATATGCTATACGATGAGCTTTATAAAAAAGGATATAGAGTAATTAAAAAACATAGAGATTCTATGCTCGGTTAATTATGGGGGCATACTATGGATTACTTAAATAATATAATAGGTATAATAGGGTGGATTGCTCTTGGTGCAGCAATCGTACTTTATATAAAAGCGAGAAAAGCAAAAATTGAAAATCAAATAAGGGAAAGAGAATTAGAAGAAAGAAATCCAAAGGTAGTGGTTATAGGTGGAGGAACAGGACAGTCTGTATTTTTAAGAGGTCTTAAGTATTACACTAACAATATAACTGCGGTAGTTACTGTAGCAGATGATGGAGGAGGATCTGGGGTTTTAAGAGAAGACCTTGGGATGCTTCCACCGGGAGATATAAGAAACTGCCTTTTAGCTCTTGCAAATATAGAGCCTACTATGAACGAGGTAATGCAGTATAGATTTGAAGAGGGCGGATTAAAAGGACAGAGCTTTGGTAACTTATTCTTGGCTGCGATGACTGGACTTTATGGAAATTTTGAAACAGCTGTATCTAAACTGGGAGAGATCTTTGCTATAACTGGGAAGGTATATCCAGTTACCTTAGAGGATGTAAACCTAGTGGCAGAGCTTGAAAATGGAAAGGTAGTAGAAGGAGAATCTGCTATTCCTAAGGTTTGTAAAAGTGATAAGACTAATATAAAAAGACTCAGACTTGACCATCCAAATATAAAACCTCTAAAAGAGGTAATATATGCTATAAACAATGCCGATATAATAGTTATGGGTCCTGGAAGTCTTTACACTAGTGTAATACCAAACCTTTTAGTAGATGGAGTAGTTGATGCTATAAAAAATTCTGATGCACCTAAAGTATACGTAGGAAATGTTATGACGCAGCCTGGCGAAACAGAAAATTATAATTTGTTCGACCATGCAAATGCTATAATAGAACATGCAGGAGAGAATATTTTAGATTATGTAATCGCAAATAAGGAAATACTGCAAGAGGACGTTTTTATGCGTTATAATAAAGATGGGGCAGAACAAGTCCTTTTAGATAACCATCAGAAAAAAAGCTTTGATAAGCTAGGAATAAAAGTAATTGAAGCAGATCTTATTGAAATAAAAAATAATTACATAAGACACGATGCAAAAGGTGTTTCTAAGGTAATTATGCAGATAGTTTCTGAAGAGAGAAATATGTAACAGTTTAAGGAGTGAATAGAATGAGAGAAGAGGTAAGTGCCGGCGGTGTTGTACTGTTTGGAAATGCTGTTCTTCTACTTAGAAAATTTAATGGAGATTGGGTACTCCCAAAAGGGAAAGTTGAAAAAGGGGAGAGCCATGAACAGGCGGCATTAAGAGAAGTAGGAGAAGAAACGGGAGTAAAGGCGGATATAGATAAATATCTTGGAGAAATACACTATACTTTCAAAGAAAATTGGGACGAAAATAAAACAGTTCATAAGACTGTATTTTGGTATTTAATGACTGCTAGAAGTATGGATACAATTCCTCAGAAGGAAGAAGGATTTGTAGATGCTAAATTTGTGCATATAGACAGAGTTGTTGAAATGGCTAAATACGACGATGAAAAAGAAATTATAAAAGTAGCTCTAGTGGAAATTAAGAAAAAATTAAATAAATAGTAAATGAAAAAATAAAGGCAGTAGGTGGTAGATAGAAATGTCATTTTCAGCGGAAACTAAAAACGAACTAACGAGAATAGATTCTGATAATCAGGCTGTAAATTTAGCTGAGCTTGCGGGCATAGTTAGACTTTCTGGAAGTATACAGATAGCTGGGTTTAAAAAGATGAATCTAAAGATAATAACAGAGCTCAACTCGATAGCAAGAAAAGTGTTCAAGCTTTTAAAACATGATTTTAATATCAACACTACTATCGCTGTAAATAAAAACCAGATGCTTAAAAGAAACAACAGCTATGTTTTAACTGTTAAAAGCGATATGGGAGCAGAAAAACTTTTAAAAGAGCTAGGTGTTTTAGAAAAAGGAGACGGTTTTTTCCCTAAAAATGATATTGCAGAAGAGTTAATCGCAACGGAAGAACAAAAGAGAGCATTTATAAGAGGTGCTTTTCTAGGTGGTGGCTCGATTAGCGATCCTGAAAAAAATTATCATCTTGAATTTGTAACTAACAATATGGAGTTTGCAGAGTCTCTTAGAGATTTGATAAACAGCTTCGATTTTAATAGCAAAATTGTGGCTAGAAAGAATAATTATGTTGTTTATATAAAAGAAAGTGAGCAGATATCTGATTTACTTAGCCTTATAGGTGCTCACAGTGCTCTTTTAAAACTTCAGAACGTAAAAATAGTAAAAGAGATGAGAAATAACGTAAACAGAATAGTGAATTGTGAAACAGCCAATCTAACAAAGGCTGTTAATGCAGCGGTGAAACAGGTTGAAAATATTAGAATAATAGAAGAAACAATAGGTATAAAAAAATTGCCTGAAAATCTACAGCAGATAGCACTTCTAAGAGTAGAAAATGAGGAGCTTACGTTAAAAGAACTTGGAGAAATGCTAAATCCTCCTGTTGGAAAATCTGGAGTAAACTACAGATTAAAGAGAATACAGGAAATAGCAGATAATCTAAGAGAAAAATACAATATAGAATAAAAATAGGAGACTTTTCTATAAATTGAGAAGTCTCTTTTTTAAATAAAATTTGCAACAAAATAGAAAAAATAAATTATAATAGAAATATAATTAAAAAATAGGAGGTGGACGAATGGAAAAAAACTTTACACATCTTCATGTGCATACAGAGTATAGTTTGTTAGACGGATTCTCTAGGGTAAAGACTCTTGTAAAAAGAGCTAAAGAAAAAGGGATGACTGCCGTTGCAATAACTGACCATGGATGTATGTTTGGGGCGATAGATTTTTACAAGGCTGCAAAGGCTGAAGGAATAAAGCCTATAATTGGATGTGAAGTATACACAGCACCGAGAAAGCTTACAGATAAAGATCCAAACTACGACAAGCATCAAGGTCATCTAGTACTTTTGGCTAAAGACATGACAGGATATAAAAACCTTATAAAAATAGTATCTAAGTCGTATGTAGATGGTTTCTACTATAAACCTAGAACAGATATGGACGAGCTTAAAAAGCACAGTCAAGGCTTGATAGCACTTTCTGCGTGTCTTGCTGGTGATGTCCCAAGAGCCATAATGAACGGAAATTACGACAAAGCTAGAAAACTAGCTATGGAGTATAGGGACATATTTGGCAATGGTAACTACTACCTAGAAATACAGGACCATGGGCTTCCAGAGCAGAAACAGGTAAACACAGAAGTAGTTAGACTATCAAGAGAATTAAATATTCCACTGGTTGCGACAAATGATGTGCATTATGTGGATAAAGACGACGCAAAAATTCAGGATATACTTATGTGTCTTCAGATGCAGAAGACTATAGACGACGAAAATAGAATGAAATTCCCTAGCGACGAATTCTACTTAAAGAGTAGAGAAGAAATGGAACAACTATTCCCAGAGCTAGAGGAAGCTTTAGATAATACAAATGAAATTGCGGAGAGATGTAATGTAGAATTTGAATTCCACAAATATCATCTTCCAAGATACGATGTTCCAGAAGGATACACTACTAATGGATACTTTAGAGAACTTTGTCAAAAAGGACTTGTTGAAAGATATGGAGAAGATTGTCCTGAGGAATACAAAGAAAGACTTGAGTACGAGTTAAATACAATAGAAAATATGGGGTATGTAGAGTACTTTCTTATAGTTTGGGACTTTATAAACTTTGCAAAACAGAACAATATAATGGTTGGACCTGGTAGAGGTAGTGCTGCAGGTTCTATAGTTGCATATACTTTAAAAATAACAGATATAGACCCAATGAAGTACAGCCTACTGTTTGAAAGGTTCCTAAATCCAGAGAGGGTATCAATGCCCGATATAGATATCGACTTCTGCTACGAAAGACGTGAAGAAGTTATAGACTATGTAAAAAGAAAATACGGAGAAGACCATGTCGCGCAGATAATAACATTTGGTACAATGGGTGCAAAAATAGCGATAAGAGACGTCGCTAGGGTTTTAAATGTATCTTATAATAAAGCTGACCAAATTGCCAAAGAAATTCCATTTGAACTTGGAATGACTATAGACAAAGCAATGGATAGCAATCCTACACTTGTAGATTTATATGAGTCTGACGCAGAGGCGAGAGAGGTAATAGATATCTCTAAAAGATTAGAAGGTACTCTAAGACATGCATCTACACATGCAGCAGGTGTAGTTATAGCTAGAAATCCTGTAGACGAATATGTGCCACTTTACAAACATCAGGACTCTATAACTACTCAGTTTACAATGACTACACTTGAAGAACTAGGACTTCTAAAAATGGACTTCTTAGGACTTAGAACGCTGACAGTTATTAGAGATGCACTAGATTTAATTGAATTAAACAGGGATATAAAAGGATACATAGAGCATATAGACTTTTCAAAAATGGAATACGATGACGATGAAGTATTTGAAACATTATCTCAAGGAAATACACTTGGTGTATTCCAGCTAGAAAGTTCTGGTATGAGAAACTTCATGAAACAGCTAAAACCAAATAGCTTTGAAGATATTGTAGCCGGTATATCTCTATTCAGACCGGGTCCAATGGACTCAATTCCGACATATATAGAAAACAAAAACAACCCAGAAAAAGTAACATACATAAATGATAAACTAAGACCTATACTAGAGGTAACATATGGGTGTCTAGTATATCAGGAACAGGTTATGCAGGTTGTTAGGGATCTTGCTGGATATAGCTATGGTCGAAGCGACTTAGTTAGAAGAGCAATGAGTAAAAAGAAAATGGACGTCATGGAAGAGGAAAGACAGTACTTCATACATGGAAAATTTGACGATGAAGGAAATATAGAAATTCCTGGATGTATAAGAAATGGAATTTCTGAAGAAGATGCAAATAAAATTTTCGATGATATGATAGACTTTGCAAGATATGCGTTCAATAAATCCCATGCAGCTGCGTACGGGGTTTTAGCATATGAAACAGCATACTTAAAAGTACACTATCCAGTTGAGTTCATGGCAGCTCTTATGACTAGTATAATGGGCAACTCAGATAAAGTCGTCGAATATATAAGAGAATGTAATGTTATAGGAATTCCTGTAAATCCACCGGATATAAACAAGAGTTTTGCAAAATTCTCTGTTGAAGGCGATAGTATAAGATTCGGACTTGCTGCGGTTAAAAACGTAGGGGTAAATGTAATAGAAAATATCGTAAAAGAAAGAGAAGAAAACGGAGAATTCAAAGACTTTGTAGACTTTGCAAAAAGACTAGACTCAAAAGATACAAATAAAAGAATGATAGAAAGTCTTATCAAGTGCGGTGCATTTGATCAAATAAGTGAAAATAGAGCTACACTTATGGCTGGATATGAATCAGTACTAGAAAGTATCTCTATGGATAGAAAGAAAAATGTCCAAGGACAGATTTCTCTATTTGACGCATTCTCTGCACAAGTTGAAGAAGCTCCAGATATGCAGCTTTCTACAAAATTACCTGTTTTAAGGGAATTTAGCGAAAAAGAAAAACTGAATATGGAAAAAGAAGTACTTGGAATGTATCTTAGTGGGCACCCACTATCAGAGTACAAATCTGAACTAGATAGAAAAACTAGTATAAATATGAAAAAAATAAACGAATTAAAAGAGGACGAGAAAACATACATGAAGCTTCACGATAGAGAAGTAATCATGGGTGGAATGGTAATCGCCAAGAGAATAATGACGACTAAGAGAAATGAAATAATGGCGTTTATTACACTAGAAGATCTATATGGAGCTATAGAGGTTGTAGTATTCCCTCAGACTCTTAAAAAATTCAACATACTTCTAAACGACGACAGCATAATCTTAATCAAAGGAGCAATAAGCATCGACGGCGATGAAGCAAAATTAATTGCTAGAGATATAAAAGATATCAATGAAGAGTACCGGTTTAATAGTGAAAAAATATCTTTTGATTTAAAGGGTAATTCAAACAAACCTAAAAGTAAGCAGATGAACGTCAGAATAGATACTGTAGGTGATGAAGAATTACTTATGAAAGTATTTAAAATAACTAGAAAATATCCTGGAAAAGATAGACTAATACTTCTACCTAAAGATCAAAACATAGATATGGATAAACCAATAACTTACAAGGTTCCAGGAATGTATATAAATGCAGACGAGGAACTAAAGAAAGAGTTAGGAAGTTTAGTTGGTAAATTAAATATAGAGATTGAAGAGATATAGCTTTAATTATTAAAAAAATATAAAAAACATTAAATTTGAAAAAAATAAATATTATTATAGAAAAAACCACCTTTATATAAAGGTGGTTTTTTCTACAGATTGATTATTTTAAATTAGAGGATAATTTAAAATATCTTTAAAGTGGTTAGTTAGTAAATTAAAATTTTAGAATCTTAATTTATGTTATATTAGGTATTGAGTTCATATATATTATATTAAAAAAAAAACAATCTGTAAACACCATAAAATATATACTGGGTACAAAAAAAGAAGTGATAATAGAAAAAAACTATGTATAATCAAAATAAAAGCGCTTTATTGTAATAAATAATAAATATACTCAAAAATAACAATCGTTTTCCTTTAAAAAATAATGTTTTTTTATTAACGATATTTTTATATTATCAGAATAATAAATTTAATTTCCATACAAAGTATAATATCCGTTATAAGAAAATAAAAAATATAAAAATATATTATAAAATAAAAAACAAACAGAAATAATACTAAATATTAAAGTTAAAGTAAAATAAATGATACTTTATAATATAAGGTTGTAAAAAATGAATAAATTAAAAAAAGTGTTAGTTTTTTTGGATAAAAAAGAACATAGCCATAGCATAATTGTATAGATAAAAAATGCTATGGCTATGTTTTATTGACATAAAAATATTTTTTAAAATTATATATTTACAATTGCCATGCTGACTATTGTAAGAGCAGCGGCAAGTTTTTCTTTTTTGCTAAGTCTTTCCTTGAATATTAGATAACTCATGAACATTATAAACACTATACCACCAGCGCTGAATATTGGATAAACAACAGCAGCTTCAAGTGTTTTTAGAGCATCTATAAGGAAGAATGAAGAGAACATATTTGGAATACCAACCCCGATACCAACTAAGCAGCTAGTAAGGTTGAATCCTTCTTTTCTATTCTTAAATAGCATACCTAAACTGAATATTGTAGCAGATATGAATACTATTAGTAGGAAGAAGTTTTTGTACTCTACTAATGCGTATTTCTGGAATACTTTATTCATAAAGTCTGCACATCCATAAAATACGAATAAAATTATCAGAATCGGTTTGAAATCTGATTCTTTTAAGTTTGTAGGATTTACATTTATTATCAGTATAGATGCAAAAGATAACACTATTCCCACCCATTTTATTGGAGATGGTATTTCATTCCATAAGAATATTGAAAATATCATAGGTACTAGAATACCCATTTTCCCAAACATACCTGATATTGAAGGTCCGCATTCGTTTATACTCTTCTGATAAACGACGAAACCTATAAAGAATAAAAATCCTGTTATAATTCCAAGTAGTATTGAAGCTACGAAGCTTCCTTCTGGTGTAAGAGTCCCTGCAAAGTTCGCCATTGTTTTGGACATTATTCCGTCAAATGATGCTGGAACATTTAGACCAGACTTTGCAAGTGCTATTGCAGATATTACAGTAGCTGTTAAGTAGTTGAAAGTGGTTACAAGTGCTCTGTTGCATTCTTTTGATTCGCTGTATTTGAATATTAGAGCTATAGAACCACTGCATACTATTGCTAGTAATAGATAAAACATAAAAGTTTACCTCCTAAATTTTAGTTCAATTATAGATTATACAATAATTTTTTTATGATTTCTAGAAATTTGGATGTTAAAAAAGAAGGGAGAATTTTATAATAATTGCGATAAATTTCCAGCAACAAAAGGATATATTCTATTCATTCAAAAAATACATATTGCAAACTTCTTTGATCTAACAAAAGAAGAAAGAGAAGTGATATTCGACTTGGGAGATGAAGGGAAAAATTATTAGACGAAAAATACTCTCAAGATACGTACAAGGTAGATGTAAACGTGGGAGAATACTCAGGATAGAGTGTAATACATGTGTATGTCCATATAATGTCTAGATACATTGGTGATACAAAATACCCTAAGAGTTGGGTGATAGGGGTAATTCCTAAAAAATTAAATAAAGAATAATAATAAAAGAAAGTCAATGCAAACTTCATTTTTGATATAACAAAACTTATCTATAAATATAAATTGATTATCAACAGATAATTGGACAAAAAAAGTACAGTTTATTTAATAAATTTTAAATGTTAAAAAAATAAAAAAAGAAATAGGAAAACGATTACTAAACATAAAAGATATGGGATGTCAAGAAAAAATCAATTCAAAAATAATAGAAAAAATATATAGAAAGAAATGAATATATAGCTATAAACTATTTTACAACATATAAAAAACTTTTATATAATAAACTTGAATAAAATGTGAAATAAATACGTATTTATATTCATACAAATGAATAAGGAGAAAAACGATGAAAGCAAAAAAATTATTAAGCGTTGCTCTAGCGACTGTTTTATCTGCATCTCTTCTTGTTGGATGTGGAAATAAAGGTGGCGGAAGTTCTTCTGGAGAAGCTAAAGATACTATAGTTTATTCTATGAATACTGCCCCAGAAGGTATATTCAACCCATTAATATCTAATATAAACATAGATAAATATGTTACATCTGTTGTTTATGCATCATTAATGACAGTTAATGATAAAGGGGAACAGGAACCATATCTAGCTACTGAATCTAAAGTATCTGATGATATGAAGAAAATAACTTATACTTTAAATGACAAAGCAGTATGGCATGACGGAGAAAAAGTTACTGCTAATGATGTCGCTTATACTTTCAAATGTATGGCAGATCCAAACTATACTGGTGGGTACTACGGAGATATTCAGGCAGTAAAAGGTGCTGAAGCATATCACAATGGTGAAGCAGAAGATATAGAAGGTATAAAAGTTATAGATGATAAAACTATAGAAATAGAATTCGAAAAAGTATATGCTCCTGGTGTTACAAACTTAGGAAACGTAGAAATAATACCAGAACATATATGGTCAAAAGTAGATCCAGGAGAATGGACAAAACAGACAGAATTATTAAACAATCCAGTAGGTTGTGGACCATATAAATTAACTGAGTACAAAACAGGTTCTCATGTTAAATTTGAAGCAGCTACTGATTTCTTTGGTGGAGAAGTTAAAACTCCTAATTTAGTATTCAAAGCTATAAATGCTGATACTACTCAGGCTGAATTTAAAGGTGGAAATGTCGATATAGCTAACGTTGAATCATTAAGACAGGCTGATATAGATGCATTAACATCTGAAGGATTAAAAACAGTTTCTTACGATAACTATATGTTCACATACATGGGATTCAACTTAAGAAAAGACTCTCTTAAAGATGTAAAAGTTCGTCAGGCTATAATGTACGCTATAGACCGTCAGAGTATACTTGATAATATAGTTGAAGGAAGAGGAACAGTAGTAAATGCTCCACTTCTACCATCAAGCTGGGCATATCCCGAAGAATCAGAATTAGAACAGTACAAATACAATGCAGAAAAAGCTAAATCACTTCTTAAAGAAGCTGGTTGGGAAGACAAAGATGGCGATGGTGTAGTTGAAAATGCTAATGGTGAAAAATTAGAACTTACTATAGATTGTCAGAACGACCATGAAGTTAGACAGAAAACTGCAACAGCTATACAGGAATCTTTAAAAGCTATAGGAATATCTGTAGAAATAGATACTATGGAATATTCAGCTTTAATGGATAAAGCAGTTGCTAACCATGATTTCGATTTATATATGATGGGTAATACTCTATCATTAGACCCAGATCCAAAACCAATGTGGGATTCTTCTGCTATATCTAATGAACCTGGTGTTATAGGATACAACATAGTTGCATATAACAATCCAGAAACAGATAAATTAATAGAAGAGGGAAATGCTACATTAGATCAGAATGAAAGAAAATCTATTTACGGCGAATTCGCTAAAATATTAAATAGAGATGTACCAGAAGCTTACTTATTCTGTCAGAATGTAGAAAGAGTTTATAATCCTAATTTAGAAGGATACAAACCTTCAACATTCAACGAATTCTATAATGTACACAACTGGGTAATAAAATAATAGATAATTATTGAAAAAATTGGGCTGTTCTTTTGAACAGCCCTTTTTATAGAGAAAAAGAAAAATAAAAATAGGAGGGAAAAAATGAAAAAATTCTTATTAAAAAGAATCGGTGTTGCATTAATAGCTCTGTTTGGAGTATCGGTTACCGTATTTACACTTATACATCTGCAGCCAGGTAACCCATATATGCATATGATAAATCCAAATTTAGCACCTGAAGTAGTTGAAAAGATGCTTAGAGAAATAGGATACTATGATCCAATACCAGTTCAATATTTTAAATGGGTAGGAAGAGCTCTTACTGGAGATTTTGGATACTCAACTCAGTATAATGCACCTGCATTCGGAATAATTATAGAAGCATTAGGAAACACAATATTAATATCAATAGCTTCATTTGTAATAAGTTCTATATTAGCAATAGTAATAGGTGTTGTAACAGCATCTAAATCAAACACTTGGGTTGATTATTTAGTTACTATACTATCTTTCGTAGGAATATCTATACCTACATTCTTCTTTGGTTTGATACTTGTAAAGATATTCGGATATGATTTAGCTATACTTCCATCATCTGGTATGGAATCACTATATGGTGGGTATACAGGAATATATCATGTTTTAGATGTTATAAAACATATGATACTTCCAGTGTCGGTTTTATCTTTAACTCAGACTGCTACACTTATTAGATATACAAGATCGTCTATGGTAGATGCTTTAAGTCAGGATTATATGAGAACAGCCCAAGCAAAAGGTCTTACAAAAAATAAGGCAGTTTGGACTCATGGACTTAGAAACTCAATGATATCAATAGTTACAGTTTTATGTATGCAGCTTCCGTCTTTAGTATCAGGCGCGCTGATAACAGAAACAGTATTTGTATGGCCTGGTATAGGAACGTTAAACTACAATGCAATAATGAATAGAGATTATATGCTTGTAATGGGAATAACTATGCTTATAGCAGTGGTAATAGTATTTGCAAATATATTGGCTGATATACTTTATGTATTTGTAGATCCAAGAATAAGATTATCTAAATAGGGGGGTGTTGCTAATGGGTATATTAAAATCTAAAAACAGAAATAACAATGATGAAGTATATGTATCGTTGACAGAAATATCGTTTAAAAAATTTATGAGGAATAAATTAGCTGTTATAGGATTAGTTGCAATAGTTATTTTAGCAATTTTATCTATAGCAGCACCGTTACTTACAGATTATACAGTTAGCCAGACAGACCTTACTATGATAAGTATGGCTCCAAATTCTGAACATGTTTTAGGAACAGATGAACTTGGTAGAGATGTTCTTACTAGACTTTTATATGGAGGAAGAGTTTCTATATTGGTTGGTTTAGCATCAATGACGCTACAGCTTCTAATAGGTGTTATTATGGGGGCGATTGCAGGATATTTTGGTGGAATTGTAGATCGGATTATAATGAGAATTATAGATGTTATAATGTGTTTCCCATTCTTTGTAATAGCGGTATCTGCAGCAGCTGTTCTAGGACCTGGTATGAAAAATCTTATATTAATTATAGGTCTTCTTATGTGGCCTAATATAGCAAGAATTGTTAGAGCTGAGATATTATCTATAAAAGAAAATGATTATATAATGGCTGCAAAAGCTATGGGTTTATCTTCTTTTGAGATAATCAAAAGCCATATATTACCTAATATAATGTCTCCAGTTTTAGTTGCAGCTACACTAGCGATAGCAAACGGAATATTAACAGAGGCATCTCTTAGCTTTCTAGGTATAGGTGTAAGATTACCACAACCAAGCTGGGGGAATATGCTAATTGCAGCTCAAAATATAGGCACACTTCAGAGAGAATGGTGGTTATGGTTACCAGCAGGAGGTCTTATAATATTAATGGTACTATCTATAAACTTTGTTGGAGATGGACTTAGAGATGCTCTTGATCCAAAAATAAAAATGTAGGAGGAAATAATATGAGTATATTAGAAGTAAAAAATCTTAAAGTTTCCTTCGATTCTGTAATGGGAAAGGTTAATGCTGTTAAAGGAGTTAGCTTTTCCGTAAATGAAGGGGAAATACTTGGAATAGTAGGTGAGTCAGGTAGTGGTAAAAGTGTTAGCTCACTTGCTATAATGGGACTTATTGATGATAGAACTGGTAGTATAGATTCTGGGGAGATAATATTTGATGGAAAGAATCTATTAGAATTAAGTGAAAAGGAACTATGTAAGTTTAGAGGTGATAGAATATCAATGATATTCCAGGAACCAATGACATCTCTAAACCCAGTTGTAACAGTTTTTAAACAGCTTAAAGAGGTTTATAAAATACATATGCCTGAAAAAGTAAAAGATTGTCGAGAAGAGCTTGTAGAGTTATTATCTAGATTAAATATACCAGATGCAGAAAAAATTCTAGATAAATATCCATTTGAGCTGAGTGGAGGTTTAAAGCAGAGAATAATGATTGCTATGGGGATGATATGCAAACCCGATATTATTATAGCTGATGAGCCCACGACTGCGCTTGATGTTACTACTCAAGCAGAAATATTAGATTTATTAAAAGAGATAAAAGAAGAAAATAATAGTGGAATAATTTTGATAACACATGATTTAGGTGTAATAGCTGAAATGGCACAAAGAGTAGCTGTTATGTATTTTGGAAATGTTGTTGAAGAGTGTAGTGTTTTAGAATTCTTTGACAATGCTAAGCATCCATATTCAGTAGATTTACTAGCAGCTATGCCAGATAATTTTGATGGAAGATTTAGGTCAATAGAGGGGAATGTCCCTAATTTATATGAAAAAGTAGAGGGATGTCCATATTACAAAAGATGTAAAATTGCATCTGAAGAGTGTCTAAAAAAAGAACCAGAAATGGTAGAAATAAACAAAGGACATAAAGTTAAATGTCTAAAAGCTAAAGATTTAGTAAGGGAGGAAGTTAAAAATGGATAATAATAAAATTATATTTGAAATTTCTGACCTAAAAAAATACTATCCAATAAGAAAAGGAGCTTTTGGTAAGGCTAAAGAGTTTGTTAAATCTGTAGCTGGAATTAGCCTTTCAATAAAAGAAAAAAGTATAGTTGGTATTGTTGGAGAATCAGGTTGTGGTAAATCTACAATGGGAAAAACTATATTAAATTTAATTGAACCAACAGGTGGAAGAGTAGTATACGATGGAAAAGTTATTTTTGATGTAGAAAAAGGTGAAAAATTGTCTGCTTCTGAAATGAGTAAAATGAGAAGTGAAATACAGATGATTTTCCAAGATCCATATGCTAGCTTAGATCCTAGAAAAAGTGTTGAAAGTATAGTATCAGAAGGAATAAAAAAACATAATATAGCAACAGGAAAGGAAGTAAAGGAAAAGACAGAGGAAATATTAGCACTTTGTGGTATGGACAAAACTAGTATGTTTAGATATCCTCATGAATTTAGTGGAGGTCAAAGACAGAGAATTGGGATAGCAAGAGCTCTTGCTATGAATCCTAAGTTTATAGTTGCAGATGAACCAACAGCTGCACTAGATGTTTCTATACAGTCTCAGATTTTAAATCTTATGTTAGATTTAAAAGAAAAATTTGGTCTTACTTATGTTTTTATATCTCATAACTTCAGTGTTGTCAAATCATTTTGTGATGAGATAGCGGTTATGTATTTAGGGAAAATAGTAGAGTATGGAAAGGCATCTGAACTATATAATAATCCTAAACATCCTTATACTCAGGCACTTATATCTTCAGTACCAATAAATCATCCTAATGATAAAAAGAAGAGAATTATCTTGGAAGGAAGTATGCCTAGTGCGGTAAATGTGCCGAATGGTTGTAGATTCCACACTAGATGCCCTTATAAAACAGAAAAATGTATGACTGAAGAGCCAAAGTGGAAAACTCTACAAAATGGGACACAGGTTGTATGTCATCTATATGAAAAATAAAATGAATATAGGTCAGAAATTATATAAAAATAATTAGATTGTATTTTAAAAACAAAATAATTTTCGATTAAAAGGGAGTATTTCAAAAAAATATTCCCTTTTTTATTGTTACTCATAAATGGCTTAAATAGTGTAAATTTAGGGATAAAGAGTAAACCTAAATATTTGATAACGGTACTAATAGTATAGCACATTTCAAATAGTAAACACCTAAGATGTATTTATAATATAAAGCAAAAGAAAATTCAAATTTAATGATAATTTAACGACTTTTTGTGATATAATAACACAAAATGGACTTTTAAGAAAAAGGACATTTTAATTTTTTAAAACTTGTGGGATAAAATTTAAATATAGGGACGGAAAACGTCCTCAAGAAAATTTAGATAGAATAGAAAAAAAGTCTTAGGAGGTATGACTAATGAAAACAATAGGTATTTTAACAAGTGGTGGAGATGCTCCAGGAATGAATGCTGCAATAAGAGCAGTTGTAAGATCTGGTATATACTACGGATGTAAAGTATACGGAATAAACAGAGGTTATAAAGGTCTTTTAGAAGAAGATTTAACAGAAATGAACCTTTCTTCAGTTGGTGACATAATCCACAGAGGTGGTACAATATTAAAATCTTCAAGATGTGAAGAATTCAAAACAGAAGAAGGTAGAAAATTAGGGGTAAAAGTACTTAAAAAATATGGAATAGATTGCCTAGTTGTTATAGGTGGAGATGGATCTTTCAACGGAGCTAAAAAATTAAGCGAAATGGGATTCCCAGCTATAGGTATACCAGGAACAATAGATAACGACTTAGAATACACAGATTACACAATAGGATTTGATACAGCTAGGAATACTGTAATAGATGCTATAGGTAAAATAAGAGATACTTCTTCTTCTCATGAAAGAGTAAACATAGTTGAAGTAATGGGTAGAAACTGTGGAGACTTAGCTTTATACGCAGGTATAGCAGGGGGAGCTGAAACAATAATAGTTCCAGAAGTAGACGTAAAATTAGACGAAATAGCTTTAAGATTAAAAACAACTCAGAAAAGAGGAAAAAGACACAGTATAATAGTTATGGCTGAAGGTGTTGAAAAAGTTGGTAGTGCAGCAGACCTTAAAAAAGTTTTAACTGAACAGGCAGGAGCAGACGTTAGAGTAACTGTTTTAGGACATGTTCAGAGAGGTGGTAGCCCAACTGCATTTGATAGAATACTAGCAAGTAGATTCGGATACAGAGCTGTTGAATTATTATTAGAAGGAAAATCTTCAAGAGTTGTTGGTATAAAAGATAATAAAATAATAGACTTAGATATACAGGAAGCTTTAGCTATGCCAAAAACATTCAATAGAGAATTATACGAAATGGCAAAAGTACTTTCTATATAATAAATATAAAATTTGAAATAAGAGGAATAGGATAGATTAAAAAAGATAATATCAGTTATATTTGTAACAGATAATACATATATATACGGTGGATTACATCTTACGGTGCAAAATTTATCCATCTATATCAGGAGGAAATATGTTAAACGATATAAAAAGAACAAAAATAGTTTGTACACTAGGACCAGCATCACAGAGTGAAGAAGTTTTAAAAGAGTTAATGCTTAATGGATTAAATGTATGTAGATTCAACTTCTCTCATGGTTCTCATGAAGAACACAAAGGAAGAATAGATATGGTTAAAAAAGTTAGAGAAGAACTAAACAAACCAATAGCTATACTTCTTGATACAAAAGGACCAGAAATAAGAACTGGTAACTTTGCAGACCCAGAAGTTCTTCTTGAAGAAGGATCTGAATTCACAATAACAATGGACGAAGTAGTTGGTACAAAAGAAATATGTACAGTAAGCTACAAAGGATTAGCAGATGACGTTAAAGAAGGCGACACTATATTAATAGACGATGGTCTAGTTGGACTTAGAGTTAAATCTGTTGAAAATGGAAACATAAAATGTATAGTAGAAAACTCTGGAATAGTTAAAAACCACAAAGGTGTTAACGTACCAGGAGTTAAAATAAACTTACCAGCTATAACACCAAAAGATATAAGCGATATAGAATTTGGTATAAAAGAAGGTATAGACATGATAGCTGCATCATTCGTTAGAAAAGCTTCTGACGTATTAGCTATAAGAGAAATACTTGAAAAAAATAACGCTGGAGATGTTTTAATACTTTCTAAAATAGAAAACCAGGAAGGTGTTGAAAACATAGATGAAATACTACAGGTTTCAGACGGTATAATGGTTGCAAGAGGTGACCTTGGGGTTGAAATACCAACTGAAGAAATACCTATAGTTCAGAAAATGATAATCAAAAAATGTAATGAATTAGCTAAGCCAGTCATAACAGCTACTCAGATGCTTGATTCTATGATAAGAAACCCAAGACCTACAAGAGCAGAAGTTACAGACGTTGCAAATGCTATATACGATGGTACAGATGCAATAATGCTTTCTGGAGAAACTGCTGCAGGTAAATACCCAGTAGAAGCTGTTAAAGTAATGGCTAGTATAGCTAAGAGAATAGAACAGACTTTAGATTACGATAGAATGTTAAAAGAAAAAGGTTCTAAAAATGTTACTGTTACAGATGCAATAAGTCACGCTACTTGTACTACTGCAGTTGACCTAAATGCTTCAGCAATAATAACATCTACTTCTTCAGGATATACAGCAAAAATGGTATCTAAATTCAGACCACAGGCTCCAATCATAGCAGCTACAAGCAATGAAGCAGTTATGAGAAGACTTGCATTAACTTGGGGAGTATACCCAATAAAATCTGCTTTAGCAGGAAATACAGATGAAGTTATAGAAAAATCTATAGAAGCATCAATAGAATCTGGATACGTTAAAAACGGAGAATTAGTTGTAATAACAGCTGGTGTTCCTGTTGGTGTAAGCGGAACTACTAACTTAATAAAAGTTCACGTTATAAGTGAAGTACTTGGAAACGGTGTTGGTATAGGAAATGGTACTGTTGAAGGTAGAGTTAGAATAGCAGATGCTAACGGAGAAATAAAAGACTTCAAAAAAGGCGATATAATAGTTGCTAAAACAACTGATAAAGATATGAACTGCTACATAGAAGAAGCAGCAGCTATAGTTACAGAATTCGGTGGAATGACTTCTCACGCAGCTATAGTAGGATTAAACCTTAATACTCCAGTTGTTGTATCAGTAGCTGGTATAACTAAAACTGTTAAAGATGGAGATATAGTAACAGTAGACGCTAAAGCTGGTATAATATACAAAGGATCTTCAAGAGTTTTATAAGAATTTAATAGAATTTGAACGTATAAAAAATGGGTTACTGTAAAATCAGTAGCCCATTTTTATTTATTTTTATTTAAGTGTATCGTGTGGAATATCAAAGTAATTAGCAACAAAGTAGATGAACGTTTTTGCTGCTGGAGATAGGTCTTTAAATTTTTTCATAGATATACCTATCGTTCTAAAATAATTTGGCTCTAGCGGTAAATACTGCAGTCTATTTTTTTCTCTTTCTATAGCAAGCTCAGGCAGTATACCAACTCCTAAGCCGTTTTCTACCATTGATATGATAGAATAGTCATTTTGCGATGAAAATCTAAAAATAGGCTTTATATTTTCTTTTTTTAATATCTCAAATATACTATTGTCATAAGAAAGATCGGGAAGTATGAAATCTTCGCCATTAAAATCTAATATTGTAAAACTATTTGTGTTTTCTATATTATATGATTTTGGAAATATTGCAACGTATTTATCTTCTAGGATTGGCAAAAATTCCAAATTTCTATTGATATCTATATTGTCTAAAGAGGAAAAGGCAAAGTCTACTTTAGATTCCAAAACCCAATTATACAACTCGCTAATTCCGCCTTCTTTTAGGTTGATTGTTATGTTTGGGTGCTCTAAGTTAAATTTATTTATAATATCAGGTAGCAAGTTTACTGAAATACTTGAAAGAGTACCTATATTTAACGAACCAACTTCTAGTCCTTTGATATTATATATAAACTGTTCTAGCTTTTCATTTTCAGACATAAGAGCCCTAACTTTTTGAAGAAAATCTCTCCCAATAGGTGTCAGATGAACGCCGTATCTATCTCTAATGAATAATTGAAGTCCTAGCTCCTTTTCAAGCCTCTTCATGGAATGACTTACACCAGACTGTGTATACCCAAGTAGCTCAGCTGTATATGAAATGTTATTTGTTTCTGCAACAGTAACAAATATTTTATAAGTATTTATATCCATTAAGTATCCCTCCTGATATTAATTTTTGTCATAACTATAATGAGAAAATGTCGCTTTTAATATATCAATTAAAAAAGTATACTATATGTGTAGTAGAAATTCAACCGAATAACACCAAATAAACAGCTTTTCACTGGGTATTCTGGGATTAAGCCCATGAAAGGTAAAAGTAAAAAGTAATTATGCATAAAATCAACAACTGAGCTGGTTGATAATATGCCTATCTGTATGGAGTTATATGTTATAACGCCCCAAAATAAGTCTTATAAAATAAAAAGTGCTGTTACATGCGAGCTTGGTAACTCTCTTGTAACAGCACTTTTTCTATATAATATTATTAATTACATGTTTTTAACTGCAGCAGTAAGTCCAGGAACTAACTGTTTCTTTCTTGAAACGCATCCTTCAACGAATACTCCCTGAGCTCCTTCTACGTTAAATGCTTCAGATATAACAGCATCTGGAGCTTTGTATATTAGGTAAGAACCTTCTTTGATTATATCAGTAACTGCAAGAACTAATAAATCAAAATCAGTAGAGTTTATGTAGTCAAGGAACTGATCCTGTTTAGCGAATATAGAGTCTATATCAAGAGTGAATACCTGACCTATACCAACTGATTTACCACTCATATCAAATTTTTTGAAGTCCATGTTTACTATTTCTTCTATTGAGTATTCATCAAGAGAAGTTCCGTATTTGAACATGTCCATTCCGTATTTTTCCATGTCAACACCAGCTATTTTAGCTAGGTCTTCACAAGCCTGTTTGTCTAATTCAGTAGTTGTAGGTGATTTGAATATTAATGTATCAGAAAGTATAGCTGATAGAAGAAGTCCTGCTATTTCAGTAGGTATTTCTACGTTGTTTTCTTTGTACATGTTGTATATTATTGTACAAGTACATCCAACTGGCATTAATCTTACTGATAGAGGAAGGTCTGTTTTCATTCCACCTAGTTTGTGATGGTCAACTATTTCAAGAAGATTAGCTGATTCAAGTCCATCTGCACTCTGTCCGTATTCATTGTGGTCAACTAATATAACGTCTTTTTTAGGTAATTTAGCTAAATCAGCAGCTGATAATAAACCAACTACTTTTTCTTCAGCATTTACAACTGGGTAAAGACATTTTTCGCAAAGATCAAGGTCTTCTGCATAAGCACATTCACATACTGCACAATCACAAGATTCAACTAATGATTCTATGCAAGCACAGTGGTTTATTGTGTTTGAAGTTTTGTAGTTGTTTGCAGCAACAGTAACTACTGAAACACCATTTCTTTCTGCTTTAGCTTTTAATTCATCAGATATTTCTGTGTTAGAAGTAAGTATTATTAAAGCAGCTTTGTTGTCTATAGCGTATTCTATAGCTTCAAATCTATTTCCAACTATAACTATATCTCCTGATTCAAGAGTTTCCATTACTGTTTCCATATCAAATGAAAGAGTGAATACTCTACCACTTATTTTTTCTGAACAATTAACTACTACAGAACCATCAAGGTTTTTGCATATGTTAGTTATTGTAGTGTCTATTGTTTTGAAGTGCTGATGAAGTAATTCTTCAGCTATTTTCTTTAATGATACGCATCCAGCGAATTTTCCTTCTTCATCTGCAACTGGAACAGCTTCAACACCTTTGTTATTCATTAGGTTGTAAGCTTCTAATAATGAAGAAGAAACATTTAATATGTTTTCTGTATCTAGGCAAAGGTCTTTAACCTGAGCTTTAACTCCATCTATTAATTTAGGAGCGTCTACTTTGAAGTAGTTAAGAGCGTATTCTGCTTCCTTTCTAACTTCTCCTAGTGCACAAGCTACTGCATCCTGTCCTAAAGCTCTTTTTAAATTTGCATAAGCTATAGAAGAGCAGATTGAATCTGTATCTGGGTTTTTATGCCCGAAAACTAATATACTCATCGGTATAATTCTCCTTTCGATTTTGGTAATTTGAATTTGTGAATTTCATAAATTTATTATAACATATTAGCTCGAATTCTTTATCATTCTTAAAGAAAATATGATGGTAAAAATTGAAAAATCTAGATTTTTTGTGACTTTTTATTAACATATGCTATAAAAATATTTTTTAAAATTGAAAAATTTACTAAAAATTTGATGTCAATAAAAATATAAGCTGCAATTCTTTTTGAAAATATACTTAGATTAAAATTAAAAATAATTACAATAAAAAATACAATTATAGAAAATTATTTAAAAGTTAATTATTGATAAAAATAAGATTTCACAAGTGGATATTATTAAATTATTGGAAAGTGATAAGGAAAAAACAAACTTAAAGATTATTTAAAATATTCAAAAAAATAATAATTGACAATATAATCTATAGAATATAGAATGAAGTTGTGAAAAATAATTTAAAAATTTATTAGAAAAAATAATCGATTATTTAGAGAAATTCAGAGCAAAGAAAATAATTCTAATAAGTAAAAAGCAGGAAATATAGATTAGACTATATTGGGAAAGAAGATGTCTTATAAAATGTAAAAATTTTTGAGAATTTTTGTTTGAAAGGGAAAACGATTAACATCTTGCAAAATACAGAAATGTCTAAAATAAGGAAAAACTTCGCAAAAAAGAATGATAAAAAAATATCAAGAAAAGTGTTGACTTATATCTAAAATAGGACTATTATATACTCATCGAAAGAAACAAAAAAAGATTAAAGCCTTGATAAATCAAAGGTTTATAGAAAAAATCTATAATTTAAATTTTTGTTAAAAAGTAGATAAAATTTAACAACGAAAACATTGATTTTAACAAAATAAATATCAAACGGAGGAAAAAAACAGATGACTAAGGAAGCTAAAAAAGTTGAAGAAAAAGTAGTAAGCCCAGAAATTGTAAAAGACAAAGAAACTTTTGAATTAAGACTTGCAGAAGTAAGAGCAGCTCAGAAAGAGTTAGCTAAACTTAATCAGGAACAGGTAGACAAAATATTCTTGGCAGCAGCAACAGCAGCTAACCAGGCTAGAATACCTCTAGCAAAAATGGCACATGAAGAAACTGGAATGGGTGTTGTTGAAGATAAGGTTATAAAAAACCACTTTGCATCTGAATATATATACAACGCATATAAAAACGACAAAACTTGTGGAGTTATAGAAAATGACGAAGCATTTGGATTTAAGAAAATAGCAGAACCAATAGGTGTTTTAGGAGCAGTTATACCAACAACTAACCCAACATCAACAGCTATATTCAAAATATTAATATCATTAAAAACAAGAAATGCTATAATGATATCTCCTCATCCAAGAGCTAAAAAATGTACAATAGAAGCAGCTAAAATAGTTCACGAAGCAGCTATAAAAGCAGGTGCTCCAAGAGGATGTGTAGCTTGGATAGATGAACCATCATTAGAATTAACTAACTTATTAATGGCTGAAGCTGATACAATATTAGCAACAGGTGGACCTGGAATGGTTAAATCAGCTTATTCTTCAGGAAAACCAGCTATAGGTGTTGGTGCAGGTAACGTTCCAGCAATATTAGATGAAAGCTGTGACGTAAAAATGGCTGTAAGTTCAATAATAATGTCTAAATCATTTGATAATGGTATGATATGTGCATCTGAACAGTCAGTAATAGTACCAGAAAAATTATACGATGAAGTTAAAAAAGAATTCATACATAGAGGAGCTTATGTTCTAAACGCAGATGAAGCAGATAAAGTAAGAAAAATAATACTTAATGAAGCTGGTGCAGTAAATGCTAAAATAGTTGGACAGAGACCATGCACAATAGGTAAAATGGCTGGAATAAATGTACCAGAATCAGCAAGAATAATGATAGCAGAAGTTGATGAAGTAGAATTCGTTGAACCATTCGCTCACGAAAAACTATCTCCAATCCTAGCTATGTACAAATATAAAACATTTGATGAAGCTGTTTACAAAGCAGAAAGATTAGTTGAACAGGGTGGATACGGACATTCTTCAGCATTATATGTTGATACTATAAAACATCCAGAAAAAGTTGATCAGTTCACTAATGCATTAAAAACTTGTAGATTAATAATAAACTCTCCATCATCTCACGGTGGTATAGGTGATTTATACAACTTCAAATTAAAACCATCTCTAACTTTAGGTTGTGGATCTTGGGGTGGAAACGCAGTTTCTGAAAACGTAGGAATAAAACACTTAATCAATATCAAGACTGTAGCTGAAAGGAGAGAAAATATGCTTTGGTTTAGAGCTCCAGAAAAAGTTTACTTCAAAAAAGGTTGTATGGGAGTAGCTATGAGAGAATTCAAAGAAGTAATGAATAAGAAAAGAGCTTTCATAGTAACAGACTCATTCCTATATAAAAATGGATATACAAAAACAATAACAGATTTACTAGACGAAATGGGAATAGTAACAACTACATTCTACAACGTTGCTCCAGACCCAACACTAGCTTGTGCTAAAGAAGGTGCAGAAGCAATGAGAGCATTTGAACCAGACCTAATAATAGCAGTAGGTGGAGGTTCAGCAATGGATGCTGGTAAGATAATGTGGGTATTATATGAACATCCAGAAGTAGATTTCCAGGATTTAGCAATGAGATTCATGGATATAAGAAAAAGAGTTTATACATTCCCTAAAATGGGAGAAAAAGCTTACTTCTGTGCAGTACCAACATCATCAGGTACAGGTTCTGAAGTTACTCCATTCGCAGTTATAACAGACCAGGATACAGGTATAAAATATCCTCTAGCTGACTACGAATTAATGCCAAACATGGCTATAATAGATGCTGACTACATGATGCAGATGCCAAAAGGATTAACAGCTGCTTCAGGAATAGATGCTTTAACTCACGCATTAGAAGCTTATGTATCAATGTTAAGAACAGAACCAGCAGATGGTATGGCATTACAGGCTGGTAAAGCAATATTCAACTACCTACCAAGAGCTTACAATGATGGACCACACGATCCAGAAGCAAGAGAAAAAATGGCTTTAGCTTCAACAATGGCAGGTATGGCATTCGCAAATGCATTCTTAGGTGTTTGCCACTCTATGGCACATAAATTAGGAGCATTCCACCACATACCACATGGTATAGCAAATGCATTATTAATATGTGAAGTAATAAAATACAACTGCTGTGAAGCTCCAGCTAAAATGGGTACTTTCCCTCAGTACAAATACCCTGATACAATACAGAGATATGCAGAATTTGCATCATTCTGTGGAATAACAGGAAAAGATGATAAAGAAAAAGTAGCTAACTTAATAAAAGCAATAGAAGATTTAAAAGCTAGATTAAATATACCAAAAACTATAAAAGAATTTGGTGTAGATGAAGCTAAGTTCCTAGAAACTTTAGATGAAATGACTGAACAGGCATTTGATGACCAGTGTACAGGAGCTAACCCAAGATATCCATTAATGAGCGAAATAAAAGATATGTACTTAAAAGTATACTACGGAAAATAAGAGTAGCTCTGTGATGAGATAGATTTTAAAACCGATTTAAAATTAATAATTTTTACATAATACTAAAAACCAAAAGAAAAACATAATCCAATATATAGTCTAAGATAACCGAGAATAAAAAGAGCTATCGCATTAACACTTGAGAAGGTGTTTTGCGGTAGCTCTTTTTTTAGTTTATGTATTCTTTTTTTAGTAGCATTAGAGCTTTTCTTTCTATTCTAGATACTTGTACTTGGGATATACCTAAGATTTCACCTGTTTTTGCTTGGGTGAAGTCTTCAAAGTATCTCAGTTTCATGACCTTTTTTTCTAGGTCTGGCAGCTCGTCTATGATTTCATTTAGCTCTATTAGTTCTGTGTATGGAATGCTATCCTCTCTTATTATGTTGTTAGATAGATCTAGCTGTGTGTACTCGTTTTCTGCGTCGTATGTGTTGAAGTATTCAACTGGTGATAGTGCTATTAGAGCTGATTTTATTTTTTCTATTGGTATGTTTAGTTCTTTGGATATTAACTGCAGATCAGCTTCTTTACCTGTTTTTTTGAAGTATTGTGTTTTGTATTTTCTAACTTTCCAACCTATGCTTTTTAATTCTCTGGATATTTTAATTATTCCATCATCTCTTAAAAATCTTTTGATTTCACCCTCAATTAATGGAACTGCATAGCTAGAGAACATATTTCCTAGAGCAGGATCAAATCTTTCAATAGCTTTTACAAGCCCAATGCAGCCAAGTTGGTAAAGGTCGTCGCTATCTAGGCTGCTGAAAGAGAATTTTGCTACAGCTTTTTTCACTAGACCTATGTTTAGTTTTATCAGTTTGTTTTTTGATTTTAAATCACCTTTTTGAGCTAATGAGATTAAAGATAGAATCTCATCGTAGCTTATAACTTTATTATAGAATTTGCTTTTCTTAGAATTTATCATGTTTAGAAACTCCCTATTAAAAAATTTCTAAATGATGATCGTGCACAATTATCGATTTAGCTTATATATATATTCTAACAAAAAAAACTACAAAAATCTTTGTAGGAATTTGTCGAAATTTGTCGAAATTGCGCCTGAAACAGAAAATATTCTGAAAATAAGAAATTGTGAATATGAAAAAGAGAAGTGACCATAATAAAAATAGAATAACTTTTTAGTTGAGATTTGGAAGGGAGAGATGACATTGAAAGTTGGTATACCTAAAAAAATATCAATAAAATACAATGCGTATCTATTGGATGAAACAGATTCTACAATAACAATAGAAACATCCGAGGAAAGTATGGAACTCATACAAGATATACGTTTGGCTACTGGTAAAGAACCGATTATAGTAAAAGGTGATAAAGAAGAAATCAAAAGGAAGATAAGTGTAAGGTATGATTCTAAAATGGAAAATAACGATGACAGAGCTCAAAAGTTATTTAAAAATATAACAGAATTTGCAATACAGCAAAATATAAGCGATATCCATATAGAGCCTTTTGAAGAAGAATTTAGAATTAGGATGAGAAGAGACGGAAAGCTAGAACTTTATGAAAATATATCAATGGCTTTTTATCCAGAAGTAGTATCTTTTATCAAATTAAAATCAGGAATGGACATAGCTGAAAAGAGATTACCACAGGATGGAAGATTAGAAATATTAGATAAAGATAATAGTGTGGACGTAAGAGTTTCATCTGTACCAACTGTAAACGGTGAAAAAATAGTTATGAGGATTTTAAATAAGAAGATATTTATAGAAAATATCTCAAAACCAGATTTTACTGAAGATGAAATGAAACTTGTATCAGAGATTATATCTAAAAAATCGGGAATAATACTTGTATGCGGACCCACAGGAAGTGGAAAAACAACAACAGTATATTCAATTATTAAAAAACTTATGGACTTAGAGAGAAATATCACTACAATTGAAAATCCGATTGAATATAAGATAAAAGGTATAAATCAGATTCAAGTAAATGAAAAGGTAGGATTAACATTCGAAAAAGGGCTTAGATCAATACTTAGACAAGACCCGGATATAATAATGATAGGAGAAATAAGAGATACAGAAACAGCCGAAATAGCTGTCAGAGCTGCTATAACAGGACATTTAGTTATAAGTACAATTCATACCGAGGATGCTATATCAACAATAATAAGGTTGAATGATATGGGAATAAAAGCGTATTTAATAAAAGCATCTCTAATAGGTGTTATTTCTCAAAGACTAGTTAGAAAAAAATGTATTTGTTGTAAAAATATCCCTGGAATCGTTGAAAAATGCGAACTATGTAAGGGAAGAGGATATATTGGGAGAATGGCTATACATGAAATCATGGAAATAAATGAGGATATTAAAGAAACAATAAAGGATAATTTTGATAAAAATAAAATCAAAATTGTAGCTGATAAATCAGGTATGATTAGCTTTGAAAGTAGTATCAAAAAGCTTGTAGAAAATGGTGTATTAGATGAAAGAGAAGTACGGAACTTGGTTTAAAAGAATTAAATTTAAGGAAATAGATAATTTGGATTTATCTGCATTTAGTAAATTAAAAAAAGAAAAGAAAATAAAAAGTAAAGATCTTAGGGTTATGTGTAGTCAAATGTCAATACTTTTAGATTCTGGTGCAGGTATAGATAAAATACTTGAAGTAATATCAGAACAGCAAAAGAAAAAATTTAGAGATAACCTTTTATTGACTGTAAGGAATATAAAAAAGGGATACTCAATAGAAAATTCTTTTAGAAGTAGCGATTTATTTAGTGAATTCTTTTACAATATGATAAAATGTGGAGAAAATTCAGGCAGATTAAGCAACGTACTAAAAGATATGTCTAACTATTATGAAAGAGATTATAGAGTTAAATCCAAGCTAAAATCAATAATGATTTATCCTGCGATATTATTGATAATGATGATAGTTGCTTTAATTTTTATAATGTATGCAGTGATTCCAAATTTTGCATTAGTATTTGAGAGCAATAATATAAAACCACCTTTATTTAGTTATTTGGTGATAACAACAATGATGTTTTTTAAAGAGTATATAAATATTTTGATTCCTATAATTATTATAATAATTAGCCTATTGTACATAGCTATAAAAAGTAATGAGAATAATATAGAAAAGTTTGATAGGATAAAAAGTACATTTCCTATCTTGAAAAATTATTATTTAATGTCTGTAACAGCAGCTTTTTCGAGGAATATGTACCTTATGCTAAAAAGTGGAATACCGCTTGTAGAAGCTATAAAAATATCATCTGATATAACAGGAAATGTATATATTCAAAAGAAATTAGAAATATCTATTAGGTATATCAACAAAGGTAATAGTATCTCAAAATCCATAGATTTATCAGGAATTTTTCCTGAGATATTTATATCTATGCTCAAAAATGGTGAGGAAAGTGGAAATATAGAAAAAAGTTTCCAATATATAAACAACTTTTTTGAAAATGAGTTAGATATAATGACAGATCGAATTGTTAGATTAATAGAGCCAGCTATGACAATAATAATGGGGCTTGTTATAGGAGCATTGATAATTGCCATAGTTATGCCTATGTTTGACACAATAACAGCTATTTAAAAAGTTATTCTAAAGTAAAAAATCATGGCTAATTAGAAGTAATACTGTAATGTCCGGCGGTTGATTAAACCGCCGGATAAAAATTAGGGGGAATAAAATATGAAGTTTAATAATATTTTTAAATTAGATAAGAGAAAAAAAGAGATCAAAAAAAGACCAGGATTTACATTAGTCGAAATGATAATAGTTGTAACAATTCTTGGTATTTTAGCGAGTGTTGCAATAGTCAAATACGGTAAAGTAGAATCAAACGCCAAGAAAAATATAGATTATACAAATGCATCAAATATAGCCTCAGCAGCCATAATTGCTATGAGCGAGGGTATACCATCAAGCCAGATAACAGTTAATAATTTGGTTACTAAAGGATATTTAAACAGTGAACCAAAACCACAAAGTGTAGATGCAGAAGGTTTTGTTATAGAAACAAATGATGATGGTAAAAATATTACAATTAAGGCTGGAGAGAATGTGATGTATCCAAAGCCAGAAGTAAAAGGAGAGAATAGTTTAAAAGAATAAAATATAAATTTGTGCATTGGAGAAAATAAAATGATAGGTAGAAAAGAAGAGGTTCATTTAAATATATATCCGACAAAATATAGTTGTAAGATAATATTTTTTAAACAAGACAAGAATAAAATTGAAATATTGTCTGAAGTTGATAAAAAAATTTCGATGGATAATAGAGTATTTATAGAAAAAGGAGCTAGAGAGGAATATATAGATGAAATATCAAATTATATTTTAAATGAAGAATTGAAATATAGTAAATGCAAATCAATCTTCATAAATATACAAGAAAATGATATTATACTAAAAAATATAAAGATAGATTCTGATATAAAGCAAAAAGCAATAATTAAGGCTGTGGATATAGAAATTAAGGAATTTTGTAATAATTCCATAAATAATTATTGTATAGATTACAAAAAGGTGTATAATGATGGTGTTGATACAGAGGTACAAGTAGTATTATTTCCAAAGAAATACATAGATCTATTTTCTGAAATATGTGATCGAATAGGGATTGAAAAAAGAGCTATGCACACCAACTTCAACCTATTGGAAAGACTAATAAAAAAGAATGGGGTAAAAGTAATGAATAGTTTAGAATTTGGTGTAGTAGAGTTTAGAGAAAAAGACTTAGTAATAAGCATATTTTCAGATGGAGTAATAAAAAGCAGCTACGTCATAAAAAAAGACGAATTCACTCAAGAAATAGGGGAAAGTATATTTGGAAACTGTGAATCAATATTAACCTTAGGTGACAAAGGTATCGAGGATATAAAATTAGTCCAAGAATTCTCTAAAATTATGGACATAGACTTCGAAAATGATATTGAATACACAAAAAACTACAAAAGAGTATCTTCTAAAGAATACTTCAACATAACAGCCAAAAGAATAAATTAAGACCAGCTATTAAAAGTCAATAGCTGTAATAAAAAAATAATAATATTTTAAATTAAAAATAAAAATTTGCATCACAAAAAAGCCTAACGGCTAGTTAAAATTTAAAAC